>JBBRJW010000640.1:0-2664 GCA_038218705.1 Chthonomonadales bacterium
GTAAGCGACGCGCGCAATGGCCTGGTCGATGTCGAGATCGCGTCGATACCGGTCCACGGCTGGCGGCGAATCCTGAGTGAGGATCAGCGAGCCGACTGGCTGGTAGGGCGATTGACCAGCCGGAATGCCCATGAATTTCGCGTTGATGAGCGCTTCCGCCTCGCGCCACTTCTCGTCGACGACGAGACGACGAATCTCGGGCAGCGCGGCGAGCCCTTCCGGGTTATCGTAGTTGTGCGGCCCGCCCGCCCAGACAGTATCTTCATTGAGCTGTATCCGCTCCTCGTCGATCCCGCCAAAGACCATCGCCCCCAGTCGGCCCGAGCCAATGGGAAGGGCTTCTGTCCATGCACGAGCTGGCTTCCGGTACCAGAGAGTGAGGGGGTTCGCGGGAGGCTCGGCCTCGCCGGTCATAGGCGTACTCCTTACATATCCAACAGCTTGTAGCGCCACCGCGCCGCTGAGCGGCCTGACAACTGGCCCGGGCGCATCGGTGAGCGTCCAGTCACCCGCGGCGCCCTTTCCGGGCGGAGCCACAGATGGACCAGCCGCCGCGCGCGCCGCGACCTCAGAGGCCGACATTGCTCGCCCGTAGACAGCGGCGCGCAATATCCGGCCGTGAAAGCGGTTCCCGCCATCTGGATCTGCGCCCAATCGGAGCGGAACGCGGGTGGCGCTGAGGTGGCGAATTCCAGCGGCCCGGGCCTTCGCCACCTCCGCACCGTCGAGATAGAGCGCGAAAATGGCGGAAGTGGCATCGTAGACGCCCACAACATGGTGCCAGGTGTCAGCGTCGAGGGTCACATGCGCGCTGACCGCGCCTCCATCGGTAATTATCCGCAGGGAGTTGCCGGGGTAGGTGTCGAGCAGGTACCCGGCGTTTGTGCCGGGCGAAGTCTTGTCCAGGATCCTGCCGCCCTCGGTGCCCATTCGGTCGGCCTTGATCCACGCTTCCAGCGTGACGGCTTCTGTAAAATTCAGCAGCCTGCTGGATTTGGCCCCGTAGAGCTCGCCCTGACTACCGAGGCCAAGGCCCTCGGCTGTGGTCGCCTCCGCCGGCAGCGATGTCACAAGACCTGCTGCTATCGCGCCCTGCAAAAACTCACGTCGAAGCATGACTCCCCTCTCCTTCGGACCTTCCTCGTGCCCCTGCCAGCCTCGGCCCGATGAGGCCGTGCAGCGCGCAAAAGGCGAGCAGTAGCCCTTCCGTCGATACCGGTCCGGCAGCTGCGCGCAGCGAATCGATCACGGTGTGGCAGGCGTCTTCGCGCTCCGCTCGACCTGCTGGCGGCAGGGATCGCGCGGCAGCCTGCAGCGCCTCCAGGCTGGCACCGTACTCGCCTGTAAGAAAGGAGTTCGACGCCAGCAGCAGCGCTCCTCCCCCCGGTGTCCCTTTGATCCTTCGCTGCATCTCCTGGATCAGCCGCGCCAGACTCGCATCCCGAGCCATCTGCTCCTGACCGAGGAGCCCGTACAGCGTATCTCCTTCGCCCATGAGGGTTCCGATGGCATGCGCGACCTGCTTGCGCCCCACGGGTGATGGCAGCCGCTCCATGCAGCCGATGAGCGAGACGACTGCGCCGCGATCATCGAGCCGGGCCAGCGCATCCGCGAGCAGCGGGATGGCGGCGCTATCGTCGGCGTCGGTCGCGAGGGCCTCTCGCAGGGCTGGGAGGGCCCTGCGGTCACCCAGTGCCCCGAGCGCCCGCACCGCGCAGAGCCGAACCGGAAGGGGCGAATCCGTGTTTTCGAGCAGAGCGACGAGGGTGGGAGTAGCGATCGAATCGCCAATCTCCCCCAGGGCACGGGTGAGGCTCTCCGCCAGCTCTTCATCCTGACGCGGCACGATAGCCTGAAGCTGCTCAAGAAGCGCGTGGGAGGCGGTTGCGCCACCTATCTGGCCCAGGGCACGCACCGCCGCAATTCGGGCCGCATGGGAGAAGGTGGTCTCCTCGCTTCGCATAAGCTGGACCAGACCCGGCGCCGCGCTTCGATCACCAATCCTGCCGAGCGCGGTAGCGGCTTCCGAACTGATCCCTGCCGCGGGGTCGAGCAGCACCTCCTGAAGAGGGGCAACCGAGCCTGGGTCGCCGATCTCGCCCAGGGCGCGCGCGGCCTCTTCGCGAACGGAAATACTCGGATCGTGCAGCGCCGATTCGAGCTCGCTGGAGGCGAGCTGAGTTCGTGACGTGGCGAGGGCCTCGGTTGCTCGAAGCCTCGCGGATTCGTCGCTGCCGCGCTGCAGCTTTCGGATATTGCTCCAGGCGCGCGGGTTAACACGCCGGAGCTGCTGCAGAACCGCCCGGGTATCGGCTGCTGCAGGATCATCCAGCGTTCGCAGAAGCAGCAGCGCGAGGAGCCGAATGAGCGCGGCGATTGCGAACGCGATATGGAAATTGATCAGCTTGAAGCCGAAGAGAGGCACGGTGCGGCCCGCGAGCGCGACCATCGTTGCACCGCCCAGAAGGGGGGCAATGCCGCCAACCAGACCCGTCACCGCTGACATAACGGCAACGTACACTGATGTCTTTTCTGGCGGGGAGCTGCTGATTAGCAGGTTGAACTGTGTGAGCCCCACACCGGCCCAGAAGAAGCCACCCATCAGACTATTGACGGTGAGAAGCGCGAGGGTGAAGGCCGGCTTGTCGGCCGTGGCGGGGATGA
>JBBRJW010000641.1:0-2662 GCA_038218705.1 Chthonomonadales bacterium
TAATGGTGACATTGGAGGTGGGAGAGTGGAAGCCGGGGATGATCCCGATCAGGTTCATCAACAGAATGTAGATGAAAACGGTTCCGATCAGAGGCGTGTACTTCTCGCCACCGTGCCCGATTATTCCGACTGTGAATCCATTCACAGACTCGACAATCTGCTCCGCAAAGTTCTGCAGGCCGCGCGGCACGTCGGCAAGCTTCTTGCGCGCGGCGAGCGCAAAGGCGACCATCACCACAGCCACCAGCACCGAGTTCATGAAGAGCAGGCTTGGCTTCGGCATCTCACCGGGCTGATGCTCCGACTCTGCATGGCCTTCCGTCGCGCCTTCACTCGCGGTGCGAGGGCTCGCGCCCTCAGCGCGCGCCATGAGGATGGGCTGACCGGACTGCGTGCGGAACTGGATTGGATTAGCTGACCCTGCCTGCGGCATCGGTTAGATTCCTTCGTGGAGCGGCTGCCCCGTTGTGGTTGGTCGCGACGCAAAGCCGGGCGCCTTCGTGACCGCCTCGGGCGTACCCGCATCGGCACTCTTCGGGGTGCGGCTTTCGGCGGCAGCCTCCCGGAGCACGGTCGCCAGGGACTGGAACGTTAGCACCATGGGCGCCAGCGCGATGCCTGCGGCCGCGGCCAGCGGCTCAACACCGTGCGCACGGTTCGCAGCCGCGAGCAGCGCGGCGTAGATTGGTATCTTCATAAAGAATGTCAGGCTCAGCAGCCCGCGCGCCTTTGGTGACCGGCCCGGCGCAAACACGAGCGGCACGATACCCAGCAGTGTGACGAGACTGAATACGGAGATTGAACCGCCGAGCGCAAAGCCGAGGCTCCAGGGGCGCAGATGGCAGAAAAACAGTACACTGGCGATAGCAGCGTCAAGCGCGATCGTCCATTTCAGCGCCCGCCGGACCGTGTTATCCTCTCGGATAAAACGCCTCAGGCCATCAGTGGCGCGCGCTTTTGCCGCTCCCATAGAGGATTGGGGAGGAGAAGTTGTCACCGGATTCTGCTGCACCCTCTTCTCCTCGAAGCGCCCGAGCTAATCGCGTCAATGCAGGCGCACAAAACCTCTTCATTATGTCACAGAAAGCTTTCGGGCCGTATAGTGCGATGAAAAATGCCACCACGACGCGCATAACGTGGGAACAGGCCAACAAGCAGGGGTCACCGCTCGTTCAGGCGGTTCACGACCTTTAGAAGCGAGCTGACTCCAGCGATCAACCCCAGGATCACGCCAGCCATAGCGAACCATGCCGTTGCGTGGTGCAGCTTCTGGTCCAGCCACCAGCCGCCCACCGAGAGCACGATCACCGGCATCGTGAACGCGGTTCCGGCCGTGGTGGCGAGAGCCAACCCGCTGTACATCCCTGGCGTGACACTTCCCGGCGCGGGAGCCGAAGGGTGCGGCGGCAACTTAGTGTTCAGCCTGGGAGCCTCGGGATAGTCGGCCGAAGGCGGCAGGCTCAGTATCTCTCGGTCGGCTGGCTGCTCTGGGTCGTCGTGGCTCATCGCTGGAACCCGCTCCCGGATTTTCGGGGGAGCGCTCGGCCCGGACACCGCTCTCCGGGTCTCTCAATAACCAGTTCCCGTGAACTGGAATCGCCCTCCCCGCAGGCCCAGATACTTTGTGACTTAATTCTCAATCAGTATACCCGTGCCTTCCTGGGGGAGTCAACGCTGCCATTCGATAAGTCGGAACCAGTGCAGCATATAACAATGGGCAGTGCTTCAATCGATGCCAATTAGTGCGTTGCCTCCGTAACCGTGAGAACCTGACCCTTCGACATGGCCGGGATCGGTCCCAGGAGCGCCACCCGGCCGCTCGGCCAGCGGATTTCTACGCTGTCGGCCTGGCGAGCATGTCCCAGGCCAAAGAGAAGTCTCTGATCCGAAGAGGATAAGTAGGAGGAGCCGCTCTTTACCTCCTGAGTCTGGGTATCCCGACCCACCGTTACACGAACTCGAGCGCCGACAGCATCCCGATTAGAGAGGGTTCCCACGAGCTTCAGGCGGATCCAGGCATTGGCGTTTCGATTCTCGCCATGCAACAGCGCTGCGGCTCCCCCGTTTGACATGATGAGCAGGTCGGGCGTTCCATCGTTGTCGTAGTCGCCCCATGCTGCGCCGCGGCCAACCCGGGGCCGCATGGCCGAGAGCCCTGCGGCGGCGCTCACATCGCTGAAGCGGCCGGCGCCGAGATTCCGGAAGAGGAGACACGGCTCGGCATAAGTGACTCCCGCATCGCGCCGCTCAACGTCGTCGTCGATATGGCCGTTGGCGACAAAGAGGTCGGCCCAGCCATCGAGGTCACAGTCGACGAAGAGCGCCCCGAACCCGAGATAGGTCTGGGTCGCGTTGCCAACCCCGGAGCGGGCGGCGACATCGAGAAAGAGCCCGGACTGGTCCCGGCGGTAGAGGGTAAGCTGTTCGCCCGAGAAGTTCGTGATGAGCACATCCGGCGAGCCGGTATGGAGGAGGTCGGCCACGTCAATGCCCATTCCGGCGCGAGAGCGGCCCTGCTCCGAAAGGGCAATTCCCGATTCCACTCCGACCTCCTTGAATGTGCCGCGGCCCTGGTTGTGGAAGAGAAAGTTCGGCTCGGTATCATTCGCGATAAAGATATCCGGCCAGCCATCGTTGTCATAGTCCGAAATGGCGACCCCGA
>JBBRJW010000642.1:0-2642 GCA_038218705.1 Chthonomonadales bacterium
CTGGCCGCCCTCGCAGTTCGAGGCAGCGTTTCTCTCGGCGGCAATGACCGATTCAGATATCGCCATGCTCACTGCAGCAGCCGAAGGGGCGTTCGAGGCCGCAGCGGGCAGAGCGGCCAGTCGCTAGCAGCCCCTCGCTGCCGGGCTCCGGCCTCCGAGCGGGAGCGCTGGCGCTATCCGGCCGCGGTGGTGGCCCAGGATTTCGATACCTGACGTTGTGAAATGAGAGGAACTTCATTGTTTACCTATGTAATGGCCCGCGTTCTGGTGCTCGTCGGCTTTGTGCTTATTGTTATCTACGGGATCGCGAATACGCTGCGGGCGAATCGGAGACTGGACGCACGGATTCGGGAGTTCAAGGCTGAGATCGAGGCAGAGAGAGCAGCCGGCAAAGCAGCGGATCCGTATGCTCAACTGGCAGAGCTATACCAGGAAGAGCCAAAAAAGCAGAGGTGAAGCACGGACGGAGCAGCACTGCCACCTGGCAGCCAGCCACTCTCCTGAGGTTACCGCCGCGGCCTGAGGTTGGGCAGGTACGGCCGAACGATGAGGCGGTAGAGAAAGCCAGCATTCCCGTCGCGCGAACCCACCTTAACACGCGGAACCAGGAATGGGTCGGTTCCCGGGCGTGAAACTCCACTTCGCGTTGTGCAGGCCCCTATTAATCCCGTCTGGCGAACCAGGTTCGGTGTGCCGGAATTGTATCCACCGAACGGGTAACAGAACGTATCCGGACGGGCGCCCAGAAGCCGCTCCAGGTCCGCGCAGCCACCGTCGATCTCGGCAAGCGCCTCGTCGGGGGTTATGGCGTTCAGGCGAGGATGAGTGCGAGTATGCCCCGCGATCTCCCACCCGCGGGCCGACGCTTCCGCCAGCGCGGCATGCCCCATCAGCGGCAGAACGGGGTGACCCATCTCACGGTCCCAGCCGTTCTCGCCCCCTATCTCCGATGAGACAACGAAGAGCACACCGGTAAAGCCTGAAGGCGCCATTGCGGGCAGTGCATGGTCGGCCACGCACTGGTAGGCGTCGTCGAAGGTGATTACGCAGGAGCGCCTGGGAAGCGATTGGCCTCTGGAGAGCGCCTCGGCAAGCTCCCGGAAGGAGCGCGTCCGGTAGTCCAATCGGTGGAGCAGCTGCATCTGGCGCGCGAAGCGAACTGCGCTAACGTTCAGGAACGAGTCGCTCGGGGTGATGCCGGGCGCGCCAACCTTGTGGTACATGAAGACAGGTGTGCTGTTCCGCATGGTGTCTGTCGACGATTCCTAGGTTGCCTGGAGGCCAATTGGCTCCGCGAGCAGGTCCTGATAGACCTTCTCTATCTGCTGCACCATCACATCCGCGGAAAACCTGCGGGCAGCGATCAGCCCTGCGGCGGAGCCGATCCGCGCGCTCTGCCCCGGGTCCTCCAGAGCGCGAATGACCGCGCTCGCAAGCGCCTGGGGCGTTCGCTCAATCAAATACCCGGTTTCGCCGTCCGTTATAAGCTCGGGATTGCCTCCCGCGCGCGATGCCACCACTACCTTCTCCATGGCCATGGCCTCAATAATCGACATGCTGCAGGCTTCGTAGCGCGAGGGAAGCGTTACCACATCCATTGCCGACATAAGCCGCTGCACGTCGTTCCGCTGCCCTGTAAACCGAAGCCGCTCAGCAACTCCCGCCGTCGACGCGATCTCCCACAGGGCGCGCTGAACCGCCGGCTCTACAGTACCCACGCACACGATATATGCCGACGGGCGAGCCGCAACGATTTGCTGGGCCGCCTTCGCCAGCACGTAATGCCCCTTGAACTCGCCGACATGGCCGAAAAGGCCGATCAGCTCCGACTCCGGCGGAAGGCTCAGCTCAGCCCGAACGGGAAGCGCGCCCGAGTCGGCTTCGTACCGCCCCGGACCGGCCTGGGAACAGAACTCCGTACCGTTGTAGATCGTGCGTACTCTCGACTCCGGCACACCCTTCTTAAGAAGGCCATTGCGGATGAAATCTGAGACGGTCACGATCTGAGCCCTGCGCCGGGGAAAGAGAAACCGGTAGGCCACATCGTGGGTTCGGCAGTGTACCGACGACACGAAGGGGACCTGGGTTTTTCTGCCGGCCAGCAGCCCCATGTAAGTTGCCCTCGTCAGGTGTGCGTGGATGATGTCGATGCCCTGCTCCCTCACGAAGCGCGCGAGATTGCCGGGAGCCGTAAATGAGCTAAAGCCCCGCATATCCATTTCCGTGACAGGGACGCTCGCATCCCGAAGCTGGCCGGGAAGCCAGTCGCCATGCGGGCAGACAGCCATCACCTCGTGGCCTCGCTCACGGAGCCGCTCGGAGAGAACCACCACATGTTTTTCGGCGCCCGAGATTCTGGCGCTCGATACGACCTGGAGGATTTTCATGTTGACCGAATGGCCAGCCCTTCCTGGAAACAAGCTGCATACCAGATCGTGGTGCATTAGCCTGCGTGCGATGCTGCGCGGCGATCCCCATATGGATCACCCAGTGAAAGAGGCAGCCAGGCCGCTGTGCTGGGCACGCCGGGCGAGGGAGCGGAACGCGCGCATTCACCTTAAATGATAGCACCCGGAGGTTACGAATTCCTCCGACATGCGCGGCCGGCTTCCGCCAGCCACCCCTTTAGCAGTTGGTCAGTG
>JBBRJW010000643.1:0-2628 GCA_038218705.1 Chthonomonadales bacterium
AGCTCGGCTACTGTCCCGAGATGGAGGGCGGTTACGACGACCTGACTGGCCGCGATTTCGTGACTCTGCTCGCCGCCATGGCAGGGCTTCGCGGGAGTGGGCGCACGGCCGCGGTCGACACAGCTATTGAGCGAGTAGGAATGAGCGCCAATGCCGACCGAAAGGTGGGCGGCTACTCCAAGGGGATGCGGCAGAGGATTAAGCTCGCGCAGGGCATCGTGCATAACCCGGAGGTCCTGATCCTCGATGAGCCGCTCAACGGCCTGGACCCGGTGGGACGGGCTGAGGTGGCGCGCCTGCTCACTGCACTTGCGGCCGAGGGGAAGTGCATTGTCATCTCCAGCCATATTCTCTACGAGGTGGAGCACCTCACGCGCAATATCCTGCTGATGCACCATGGGCGCGTTCTGGCCCAGGGCGACATCTACCAGATCCGCTCGCTCATCGATCGGCACCCGCATCAGATCGCGATCGTTACGCCAGAGGCCCGGCGTCTTGCCGCGCGCCTGATGGCGCTCGACTATGTACTCAGCGTGAAGCTGGACCGGGTGCTGCCGGACCGCGTGGAGCTTCAGACTCATGCACCGGACCAGTTCTACGCCCACTTTCCCGAGATAGTGACAGCCGGGGATTTTGTGATCCACTCCTTCGATTCGCCGGACAACAACCTTGAGTCCGTCTTCCGGTACCTGGTGAACCCATGAGCGATCTCTTCCTTTTCCGGAATGGTCTACGGGACTTTACCCGGCCGCGCAGGCTGGTCTGGCCGGTGGTGCTCTCCCTGCTCCCGGCGCTCCTGGCCATCCTCTGGCGGACGCTTGCCGTCGATTTCCATCCCGACATCGCCTACAACACACTGGAAGCGGGCATGGTATTCGGATTCGTGCTGGTGGTTCTCTCCGTGGTCTTCTGCACCGATGTCGTGGCACAGGAGGTGGAGCGCCGTACCATCGTCTATCTCCTCACGCGCCCGGTTCCGCGGTGGCGGATCTTGCTCGCGCGCTTTGCCGCGGCGCTGCTGGTGACGCTCGTCGCGGCCGCGGCGGCCTCGTTTGCGCTCGCGCTGGCGACTTGCGGGCCGGCCCACTTTGGCGATGCGCATTTCGGTCATGACGTGAAGATTCTGACAGTGGGCGCACTGGCTTACGGCGCCCTCTTCCTGCTGCTCGCGACGCTGCTGAACCGGCCGCTCACGTACGGCCTCCTCTTCGCGTTTGGCTGGGAGACGTGGGTGCCCTCGCTGCCCGGCCGCTTTGGCAAAGTCTCGGTGATGGCCCACCTTCGCGTGCTCGCTCCGCACCCCCTCCCAGAATCCGGTGGCGTGGACCTTACCGCGCTGATGACGGCGCTCAATCCTGTGGAGATAACGCCCTCCTACGCGTGGCGGGCTCTGCTCGGGGTCATCCTGGTGGCTCTGCCAGCCGCGCTGGTCGTCTTTTCGCTGAGGGAGTATGCGCCGCGCGACGACGTGGGGTAAGCGCGCAGACCGTACGCTCAGCGGGCGCGCGTTCCCTTGACAGTCCCGGGCCTGTCTATTATAATACGTTGATACAATGAGTGATTTTGCCGCTGCATGGAGGAACCGAGCTACGAGATAGGGAAAGAGCTCGTCCGTTAGAAAGTGTCTCCGCGCGCTTCCATCCGAACACCGCGCAAGAGTGAGTGATCAGTCCGCCAGCTGGCGCGACAACTATGAAGAAACCGAACACAATCCTTAGCCGCTGGAAGCGCTCGGTTAGCCCGTTCCAGAAGAAGAAGGGCCCCGACCGGCGCGGCGACGGCACAGCCGTTGCATCCGGGTTAGATTGGGCACGGGTAGGTCTGCTGATCGGAACGATCGTCGGCCTCTCGCTCCTGATGTCGATTCACATCCTCCCGGACAAGATTTCGCTTCGCCTTGGAGACGAGAGTGACCGTGAGGTCCGGGCTGGCCGCACCGTAATCTATGTGAGCACTGAGCGTACGGCGAATGCGCAGCAGGCTGCTCGCATGGCCACCCGCCCCGTTTACGATGTCGAGGAGAGCGCAGGGTTCAGCGCGGCGCGCACGGTGCAGGAGCTCTTCGACCACCTGGCGGTTGGACGAAGCCAGGTCGAGCGCACCTCGACCGCTCGCAAGGCTGCCGTCAACCGCGAAGTCGATGCACTGCAGCCGCCGTTCGACTCGGTTCTCTCAAGGGATCAGCTTCGCACCCTCCTCTCGGTTACGCCCACCGTATTCCAGAACCTGCGCGAGACCTCATCCCGGCTGATTGCCGACGGTGAGGACCGTGAGATTCGCGACCGGCTCGACTATAATCGCCCATCTGAAGACCTCGCGCGCGTTCAAGACGATACGGCAGACGCAGCCAGGGTGGCTCTCTCCTCCGCCGATTACGCGGGCATCGTGCATGCGGTGGCGCGGCAGGCGCTTCGCCCCAACCATCTGCTCAATCGGCGCAAGACCGAGGCGGCACGAGATGCCTCCGCCCGCTCCGTGCTCCAGGACTCGAGGCGCATCGTTCGCGGCGATCGGGTGATCGCTCCAGGGGACCGCGTTTCCCAGGATCACCTGGACAAGTTCACCGCTCTCGGCCTCTTGAATCCCCATATGGAGCCGTCGGCGGGCGTGGCTATCTGTATCCTCGCT
>JBBRJW010000644.1:0-2626 GCA_038218705.1 Chthonomonadales bacterium
CGGCCGCTTCGGAACGGACTCCGTGGTGGCAGAAGCGCCGCTCGACGCGCAGGGAGCTGGCGAGTTTGTCTTTCCCACCGACCAGTACCCGCACGGCCCGATCACCGTTACGATTTCAGGCCACAATGGCAGCGTGGCGGACAACTGCTACCTGCAGCTCTACAACCGGGGCGGCGTGAAGTGGAACGAGGGCCTGCCGAAGGCCGCGCCGCCCGGCGCGAAGGGAATGCCGCTCCTCTTCGCAGATGACTTCTCAGGGCCACTCTCAATCTCCGGAACCGATCCGATGGCGACGTACTACGACCATAAGCCCCCGAACGGCTCACAGGACTTCAGCACGCTGCCGTTTACCAGCTTTGATCGGCCGAACAATCCGTTTAAGCAGGCTGACACCTGGCTGCGAATTCGCGCCAGCGAGCCCGCGCACAGCGCGGGGCTGCTCTCCTCGATCAAGAACGATGGAACCGGCATCAAGGCTTCGCTTCCTTGTTACTTTGAATGCCGATTCCTGGGGCCGAACGCTATCGGAACATGGCCGGCATTCTGGCTTCTGACCGACAACCTGAGCCCTACTCAGGGCACTCCCGTACAGGGCGTCGACGAGCTCGACATCATTGAGGCGTATGGGGGCGAGGGGCCGGGCGAGCCGAATGCCGACGATACGTATATGATAACGCCGCACTGCTGGGACCAGGGGGACGAGGGCAAGGCGATCGAGAAGGCGGCGTTCGAGGGAATGCACAATCCGGTCCACATGCGTAAATTCGGCGTCCCCTCTACGTTCTTCCAGGCGTTTCATACTTACGGCTGCAAAGTGACGGAGTCGGACACAATTTACTACTGCGACGACATCGAGGTTGGGCGGCACGCGACGCTTCCGGTATGCAAGAAGCGCCCGCTTTTCTTTATGATCAATCTGGCCACCGGGGGTGGCTGGCCCGTAGATCTGTCGCGGTACAGCGGCCTGGCGGACATGTATGTGGACTACGTCCGCGTGTATGGTCCGGCCGGAAAGTGAATGCCGTGCTTCCTCCTGTGCCAGCTTGCCGGCACAGGAGGAAGCGAATCGTAGCTAGAAGAGGCGCTCCTGGGTGAGCGCTTCGCGGGGCAGCATGGCCGGGTCGACCCGCTCGCGGAACAGGTGCGAGATGCCCAGATGCTCGTATGCGGAGCGCGTCGCCAATCGGCCGCGATTGGTTCGGTTGATGAAGCCGAGCTGCATCAGGTACGGCTCCACTACATCCTCCAGGGTGTCTCGCTCCTGGCCGAGCATGGCCGCGAGCGTCTCCAGCCCGACGGGGCCGCCCTCGAACTTGTCCACGATCGCGCGCAGGAAGCGTCGGTCCAGCTCATCGAGACCGAGATCGTCCACTTCGAGCATGCGAAGCGCATCGTCCGCCACCTCCGCTGAGATCACTCCGTCTGCGCGAACCTGGGCGTAGTCGCGCACTCGCTTCAGCATCCTGTTCGCGATTCGAGGCGTCCCGCGCGAGCGGCGCGCGATCTCGAGCGACCCGGCGGGCTCGATGGCAACACCGAGGATATCCGCGGAGCGGAGGACGATCGTGTTGAGCTCGTCTATGTTATAGAGCTCGAGTCCGTGGTGGATTCCAAAGCGGTCTCGCAGCGGCGATGAGAGGAGCCCGGCCCGGGTGGTAGCGCCCACCAGCGTGAATCGCGGCAGCTCCAGGCGGAGGGTTCGGGCGCTCGGCCCGCGCCCGATAATGATATCGAGCTTGAAATCCTCCATCGCCGGATAGAGAATCTCTTCAACGGTGCGGTTGAGGCGGTGTATCTCGTCGATGAAGAAGACGCTATCCTTCTCCAGGCTGGTGAGGATCGCCGCCAGGTCGCCGGGCTTTTCGATCGCCGGGCCCGAAGTGACGCGGAACGGCACGTCCATCTCATTGGCGAGGATCGTTGAGAGAGTGGTTTTACCAAGGCCGGGAGGGCCGTAGAGTAGCACATGATCGAGCGGCTCTCCGCGCTGAAGCGCGGCCTCGATCGAAATCTTGAGATTCTCCTTCACCTTCGGCTGCCCGATCATCTCGCGCAGGCGCTTGGGTCGGAGGGAGAGCTCGCCGGCATCGTCGCTCTGTTCGCTCGGCGAGAGGAAGCGCTCTTCGTCGTCCGCATTACGTCGCATTGGTAACCTCTTCGAAGTCAGAAACCCGGGTTCTGTCCGATTGCAATTCACGTTCGGCCGCACGGATCGGCGGCGGATTCACTCTCTGCTCCACCATTAGCCATCGCCTGAGCGAGGCTCCTATGCGCGCAGGAGTGGCCTCTTTCGCCGCCACCGGCCCCGACATCAGTTACGTTCAGTGTATCACGTAAAGTGGGATTTTGTCTACTATTTGGTGGTCTCACTACCTCGGCGGGCGCTCTGCCAGGGTTAGCGAAAGCGCGCTGATGCGCCCCCGGGAACGAGACCAGGCCGCATCGCTCTAGAAGCCCGGCGTAGAGCGTCCCTGAATAGCCAGGAATCACCGCGCAGAGGTAGAATTCGCTTACCGTGCCGTCGGCGTTCTCGACCTGGAACTCGCCGACATCGACCTGAGACTGATGGCGCGCAAGGAGAGGCCCTGCCGCCTGCAGAATGTGATATCCAACTGATCCTCCAGAA
>JBBRJW010000645.1:0-2626 GCA_038218705.1 Chthonomonadales bacterium
GAGCACCCGTCCGAGACCTACCTGGAAGGCCCAGCTCTGGCCAAAAACCTGGTCGATCTCGCAGCCGTCGTAGGAGCCAACCGTCTTCGCATTGGTGGGATCCGGCAGCTGAACGAAGTAATCGCCATTGAAGAGCTCCCGCACGATTGCCGCCGTTCCACGCTCCGCGACTTCACGGCAATTGCGGGCAAACCCGGGATCCTGCATCAGAGTCGCCATCTGCTCGGAGGCTCGCGCCGCCGCCACATAGAGGGTACTGAGCCAGGCTACCCGGCCGTACCAGGGCTGATCCAGCGTGTTATGCTGCGGCCCTTCCAGCATTCCGCGCCCGTCGTCCATTCTCATGAGCATCTGCATCGCAAGCTTCACGCGAGGCCAGATCGATGCCAGGAAGCTGCTGTCGGGAGACATCTGGTGCTCCCGATAGGCGCGCAGAATGCAGCCTGCCTGCCCATCGACCGCCAGCCCCGCACCCTCGCCGCGGTGGTTAATCACCCCGGTGACCGGATCCTGCGCCGTGCCAAAGTCGGTGCGCTTTCGCAGGTCGCGCTCCAGGTCGGGGAAGCAGCGTGCCACCGCGTGAGCGTAGTGCCAGACGTGGGTGCAGGTGCCCTCGCAGCAGCCCACGCCCTCCCACCCGTAGAAGCGGCCGTTGGCGAACCGGTAGCTGGTGGATGTCGCAAGGATCGAGGTGTTGAGGAAGGTACGATCGAGGAACCAGCGCGGCAGTGTGGAATCGTACCAGTTAGCCCGCCAGGTGCGCGTCTCGCCAGCCAGCCGCTCGAAGTGCGCCGCGATGTAGCGTGCGACTTCCGCGGCCGAGGGGAAGCGTTTCGCGTAGAGACGGCCGCCGTCCTTCAGGCGCAAGTTGGGGAATCGCCATGCAATCACGAACTCGGCGGTCGCCTGCCGGCCGGGTGCAAGCTTCATGGTGCGAACCACTGCGCCGGACAGCCGCGCCTCGAGCGGCGCTTCGGCGCTGGCCTCGCCCGCAGGGGCGAAAGCGGCCTCGGCCGCGCTCCCTGGCGCAAGCGCCGTGAGGACCCGATCGCCTGGAGCAGGGCGCAGGAGCGCCAGCACCATGTCGCCATAGTCTGGCCTCTGTTCGAGCACGCCGGACTGTTCCGCCGCGATGTCGCTAAAGACGATCTCGCCCAGCCCGATGTTGCCCCATGCGCCATGCCCTGCGTCGACCGCCTGGAGCCGGGCAGTCTTGCCGGCGAACTCCCGCACGTCGAAGAGATCGGCGTGCATTCGGTTCTCGTCACTTCCGGTGACGGTGCGGACGACTTTGCCATCGATCAGCAGATTGAGGCAGGTCGTCCCCGCGTGGTTTCCGCCCCCAATCCAGAAGTTAATATAGCTCCGCTCTATCGTAAAAGGTCGGCTTAATAGCGTACCGGTGGCGTTGTCGCGTTCGGTCACGTCTGCACCCGGCGCAGTCGCATGGGAGTTGACAACACGGCCACCCGGACCACCCACGTCGCCTTGATAGGACGGGAGCTTCGCTTTCGGGATCGGTCCCTTTCCGAAAGCTTCGCCGGTAGTCACCCAGCCCGTCTCCGCGTAGAGCTCGTGGCTCCAGTCCTCAAAGCGCACGGCAGGGCGTGGATCCGACGCGCTCTTCACCGGCGTGGCAGTGAATTCGAGCAGCGCCGCGCCGGGCTCCTGCAGTGCGCGATTCCGCATTTGCGCCCCGCCGCTCCGTTTGGAGTGGAGGCAGATGGGGTTCTCCATCCAGCCTGCTATCTCTACCCCGACGCTCACTTTGCCGGTGTTCTTCACGGTGAAGCGCATGATGGCTGCCGGCAGGCTCGAATCGTCGGTGTTCAGGGGAATGAAAGGCGAGAAGGCCTCGAGTGAAACGGAGACCGGCGAATCGGCATCCCGGTACTCCACCTCGCCGATGGGGTATTCGCCGCAGAACGTGATGTCGCGAAACCCGGCACGATCGAGAGTACGCGTCTGGTCAGTGTTGCCGCTGCGTACCTTCACCGCGAAGTTCTGCTCGAAGGGATGGTCGGGCATCGGCGGATGCGCGTAGCCGCCGTCTCCCGTGCCGATATACTGATTGAAGATGTCCCAGTGCCAGAGACGCCCATCGCCGCCAAGGTAGAGCTGTCCGGCGCACAGGCCGCCGACCGGCATGCCGATGTAGCGGAGGTCGTTGCCGGTGTAACGGGCGCGCTCGCCGCGGGCAGTGAGCGAGTGCACCCACTCGGGCCGGAGCTTCTTATCGGCTGGCGCAGCCTGGTCGGGAGCGATCGCTTCGAAGGATCCGGCCATTGCTCCCTCCGGCGCCATCACCATCGAGAGTGATCCGATCCCCACCAACTTCAACGCATCGCGCCTCGAAACCCCTTTTGGCGGCCCCTGCTCTTCGCTCATCTCTCCTGCTTTCTCTCCCCGCGCGCTCTGGCGCGCGGGGCTCCGCTTACCGGCAACGTGTAATCCGAACCCGATGCTCGCCCTGCCCGGACCTCGCCCGGGCTACCGCTTGACGTGGGCCTTGATCCACGCGGCGGCGGCGGCAGGCCACGCATGCGTGGGCCATTCCGGACTGGGCCGAAGGCCATAACCGTGTCCGCCGATCTTGTACATCACGAGGTGCTCAGAGACACCCGCC
>JBBRJW010000646.1:0-2620 GCA_038218705.1 Chthonomonadales bacterium
GTTCAATCCCTACCGGGCGCGTCATGCCGAAGGGCACTCACCGCTCGCTGCCAACCATGTAAGCCATACTCATCCGGAGCTGGTTCGGACCTACGGGAAGTCTCTCTGGCTCGATCCAGGAGAGACTGCCGTGCAGGACTACTCGCTCTCCGTAGTGATGGATGTTGTCAATCGATACGACATTGATGGCGTCCACCTCGACGACTACTTCTATCCCTACAAGGAGACCGACGGGCACGGTCACGTGCTCCCATTCCCCGATGATCCGAGCTGGAGACGGAATGGAGTAGCCACCGGCCTGAGCCGCGATGATTGGCGGCGGAGCAACATCGACCGCTTTGTGGAGCGCGTGTACCACGAGATCAAGAAGGCCAAGCCCTGGGTGAAGTTCGGGATCAGTCCTTTTGGAATCTGGCGACCGGGTAATCCTCCGCAGATAAAGGGGTTCGACGCTTACTCTGAGATCTACGCGGACTCGCGCAAGTGGCTGCAGAATGGCTGGTGCGACTACTTTACGCCTCAGCTCTACTGGAAAATTGAGCAGACGCCCCAGAGCTTCCCCGTTCTCCTCTCGTGGTGGATCAGCCAGAACGCACAGGGACGCCACATCTGGCCGGGCAGTTATACAAGCCGGGTTGCGGATGCGAGCAAAGCGCCCTGGAGCGCCAGCGAGATTGTCTATCAGGTTCGCACGCAGCGTGGACACGCGGGCGCAACCGGGCTCATTCATTTCAGCGCAAAGGCGCTCTTGAAGAACGTGGGCAAAGTGGCCGATCAGCTCGCCAGTGGCCCCTATGCAGAGCCGGCGATCCCCCCGGCTTCGCCGTGGCTCGAAGCGGAGCCGCCGTCCATGCCGCTCCTGGCGCGTGACGAGACGCCGACGGGCCCTCGAGCAACCTGGTGTGCAGCTCCCGGAGATACCTCGCGCCTCTGGATCGTGCAGTCACTTCGCAAGGGCGTTTGGTCCACAGAGGTCCTCCCGGCCACCGTTACAGGTCAGTTCCTATCTGCAGCCGATCCGCCGGAAACCCTGGCGGTTTCACTTATCGATCGAACTGGCGTCCAGAGCCCACCAGCGATGCTCGACTGTACTGGAGCAGAGTAAGAGTGAGCTCGTCAATTTGCCTTGACACGACCGCGCAGCCAGGGGTATAATTCGTCCGTTATAGCGCCCACGGGAGCGCGGCGCGAGGCCGCGCGTTTCGGACGCCGATTTTTTTGCCCAGGTGAAGATGAGCCGGAGGGACGCGCCCAGGGCGTGCAGCCACCCGGTACTATAAGGAGACTTTTCATGTCGAGAATATGCCAGATCTCGGGCGCGGGCCCGATGAAGGGTCACCGCCGCCGGCATCCGCATAGTGGCGCCTGGAACCTGCGAGCCCCGAAGAAGAATCACACGTTTCTCCCTAACCTCCAGATCGTTACAGTGAGCACGCCCGAGGGCAAGGTTCGACTGAAGGTTACGACCAGCGTGATGACCAGCCGCAACTTCCAGGACTACCTCACGGGCGTTCGCCCGCTTCCGAAGGAACTCACCAAGAAGTCTCGCCAGCACCTTCCGAAGAAGTAGCTTTGCAGGCCGATAGTCGGCCATAACTGATTATTTTGCGCCCCCGGTCCGTAACCGGGGGCGCAAAGTTTGTTTATGGCGCAGGTTCGCTTGCAATCTGCTGCCGCCTGCCGCGCCTCAGACTATGGGATCCGAATCAGCCCAGTTCCGGCCGCAGAAGGTCAGTCGCAATTTCGGGCTCCGCAACAAACACTGGATTTTTGGGACGAGAACGTGGGAAAGCGAGCGAGGCGGCAGGAGATCGATGATCGAGTGAGTAATAGCCTTGGCGTGCCTCATGGAGCTTCGGGGCGAACCAGACCTACTTGACTTCGTTTCCAAGGAGAATGCAGTGGACGTCGCGTGTACCCTTCATCCAATCCGGCAGGCCAGAGCACTCTGCACCGATTGCCAGAAGCCATTCTGCGAGGAGTGTCTCTCCGACCCGACCGACGCGGCCCTGTGCCCTGCGTGTCTGGCCATCCGCAGCTCCGCGCCAGCAGCCCACACTCTGAACGCCGAGATCGGTCCAGTGTCCGTGCCCGTTGCAGTGGTCGCGCCCGGCCCCGCTCCGGCGCCGGCGAGCCTCGGGCTGCCATTCGACCTGGGCGCGGCAGCTCCCCCGGCTCCCGCGCCCTGGACACAGGTCGCTCCGCCCACGTACAGCCAGCCTTTGCCACCGGGGTCGCCCTCATTTCCGGGCAGCCAGCAGCTGGCGGGCGGCGCGCCGGTAGGGCAGGCCTACGGCGCGCCCGGCGCGGTGCATGCTCCGCCTCCCGCCTATGGCGCGCCGGCCGCGGGGGCGGCCTATCCCCCGGTCGGGCAGCCCTACCTCCCGACCCAGATGGCAGGGAGCTCGCCGGGAATGACCACGCTTCCCGGGCAGACAGTCTATCATCCTGGGGCTGCCTCGACCTCCGGATCGGCCGCCGCAGGAGCAGCGGGAGTCGCGCTGGCGGTTGTGCTGGGAATTGTAGCGATGGCCGTATCGATCGTGGCGTGGATTGCCATCGCTTCCCTGGCACAATTTGAGATCGGCTACATGGAGCTCTGGGTTGTGGCTATCATCGG
>JBBRJW010000647.1:0-2614 GCA_038218705.1 Chthonomonadales bacterium
CGCTCCTGATGATTACGGGTGCACCTCCGTCTGGCGCTTCGGCATCGACTGTGACGATCTCACGCGAAGCCCTGCGGCGGGCAATCGACCAGGGAGCGCAGCGCGAACAGATCGTCTCCTTTCTCCGCAGCTCGTCGCGGACCGGACTCCCCCAGAATGTAGAGTATCTCATCGACGAACTTACGCAGCGCCACGGCGAGATCCACGTCGGCCGAGCCTCCCTCTATATCACAACTCGCACTGCACTGCTGATGGAGGAGCTGGCTCGAAAGGTGCTGAAAGGCGCGATTATCCGGCGGCTCAGCGACACGGTTGCCGTGCTGCATACGCCGGATCTCAATAAGACTGTGAAGGACCTGCGCAAGGCAGGGTACCTGCCAGTTTCCGATGTCGACGACGAGGCGAACCCATTTGATATCCGGCTGGAGGGGGATAACAAAGTGCTGCAGACTGGATTTCTCGAGTTTTGTCAGAACAATCTCCAGGGGTCCATCTTCTTCCGCGCAACGTGAGCCGCCGCAGCCGCGAAAAAGTGTTGTGCAGTGCCTCAGGATGGGTAGCGAAAGCGGGAGCCTTGTGTTACAATGAGAGGCTGTCTCACAGAGAATGTGGGGCAGGTGGTACGAGGTCTTGATGAGTTACCTATCGGGCGGGTATTTCGCTTCAGAGAGAGAGCGGCGGCGCACGGGCGGCTTCACCCTGGTGGAGCTGCTGGTCGTGATCGCAGTCATTGCACTGCTGGCCGCGATACTCTTTCCAGTGTTTGCGAGCGCGAGGGAGAAGGCGCGTCAGGCGAGCTGCGCCTCCAACATGAAGCAGATGGGGCTCGCAGTGACCATGTACCTTCAGGACTTTGATGAGTGTATTCCGCTGGCGGCCACAGCGACCGCTTCGAGTTTTCTCAATTGGCATCATCTGGTGGACCCGTATGTGAGGAACAAACAGGTCTGGGTCTGTCCAAGCTCGAGTCTGCCTGTGCAGAACATCTATGGAGATCTCGACTGCCAGTATGGGTTCAACACTCTCTACTTGAATCGTGGCATCGATCTAAACGATGTCTACTCCTTGAACAATGCTCCGGGCGTATCCATCGCTGCGGTTGCGGAGCCGACTCGCACGGTAATGATGGCGGACACACGTGGCATCGATGGCAAATTGCCCGACAACCATCTCTCTACCTATATTCTGCCACCTTCTCAGCCCGACGCAGACTACTGGGGCCGGCCGGATAACCGCCACATGGAGGGGGCGGAGCTCGAGTTTCTGGATGGGCACATAAAGTGGTATCGGCCGGGCGGATACTATGTGGGCCAGACGCCGCCGGATAGTTGGTTCGACCTCGAGTAGACGATCGGCTCCCCGCCGTGGCGCAGCCGAGCGAGCCTTCGCCGGCCGAAACTTCCGTTTCCCGGGCATTGTCATTGTGGCCAGGATTTGTCAATCGCATCGCTTTGATTCCGTCCGTTGGTTCGTGTCGATCGAGAGGCTCCCTGGGGAGCGGGAAGGATCCCGCCATAATGGGAGAGGCGCACGGGTGCGCGCTGTGGAGCGCGCTCTCCGCCAAACCGTGCCGCGGGTGAGCCCGCGAGCGGCAGCGCCGTCCGGTCCGACCGGCTCCGGGTGGGGCGTAATGAAGGGAGGGCGCAATGCCCACGCAAATACAGGAGACGGTGCAGCGCCTGAGGGAGCGCGGCCGAAAGCAGGGATATCTCACCGACCGGGAGCTCGCCGACGCCCTGCGCGTCCATACCGACGATCTGGAAGTTGAGGTCATTGAGACGCTGATGGAGGACCTGCAGGCGGCTGGCGTTTCGGTTGTTGCAAAAGCCCCAAGGAAGGCACGCGCGGTGACTGCGGCCGTGTCCGCACCGGGACTGCCTCTGCCGGGCGATCGCGACGAGCGAGAGCCGACAGCGGATGAGCTGGAGCCGGTGGTGCAGGAGCTCGAGGAGTCGACTCAGGCCTGGCTGCGGCGCGCCGGTCGGGTTGCGCTGCTAACCCATGACCAGGAGATCGCACTCGCCAAGCAGATGGAGAGTCCACGCTCGCAGACTGAGGCGGAAGAGGCCAAGAATGCGCTGACGATGGCCAACCTCCGGCTGGTCGCTTCCGTGGCTCGTCGCTCTCTGGGTCATGGCATGCCAATCGAGGACCTGATGCAGGAGGGGACTATCGGCCTGATCCGGGCCGTGGAGCGGTTTAACTACCGTAAGGGGTACCGCTTCAGTACCTACGCCATCTGGTGGATCCGGCGCGCCATAAGCCGCGCGATCGCCGACCAGGCGCGGCTGATTCGGCTCCCCGTCCACGTCACCGACACGCTCGGCCGCATCAACAAGACCCGCGGTATTCTGCGGGAGAAGTTAGGCCGAATGCCGACGCGAACCGAGCTGGCTTCCGAGCTCACCATGAGCGAGGAGAAGCTCTCGGAGCTGCTTCGCGGCGCAGTGGAGCCTCTCTCCCTGGAGACCCCGATCGGTGAGGAGGGCGAGAGCCGCCTGGCCGATCTGATACCGGCGACGGATGCGCAGAACCCCGTCGCGGAAGCCACCCGCGGCGCACTCCGGGACGCGATCCTGAAGGCCCTGGATGACCTTACGGATCGTGAAAAGGA
>JBBRJW010000648.1:0-2603 GCA_038218705.1 Chthonomonadales bacterium
TTGTGCTCTCCAGCCTATTTGCCACCTGGCAACTACGTGGGCAGGAGTGTCTCCAGGAGTGCCGGGCGATGCTCGCGGCCTCTCAGAAGCAAGTCCCCGTTACTGCGTCACCAAAATAACGGCTTCCGTGAGCTGTTACGTACTGGTTCACCCAAGCATGGAGGCGTGGAATGAGGTTGATCTTCTCCTTGATCCAGCTCTCATCCACGTAGTCGGGATCCCAGAGGGCGCGCGTCGACCGGTTGCGCAGCGCCTGAATTTTGGCCGACGTATCGTTGCCACCATCCCCGCCCTGGGGATAGATATGTACCGTGAAGGCGTCCAGAATTCGATTGCCACTCTTCTTCTGCTCGAGGCTCATCTGCTGAAGAAGCCATGGGCCGAACTGCATTCCGCCGTGGGCATCGCTGTCGGGCTGGCCCTGGTAGCCGTGCTGCCCCCGGTACTGCTCGTCCGCACCGCTGTAGATATATCCGAGCCAGCCCCACTCTTCGGGACCGGCCACCATCGCCGAGGGATCGACCTTCTTTACCATAGCCCCGTACGCGAGCGTATAGTCGCGCACCTCCTCCATCGTCGGGCCCTTCGGATGCACATCGCGGTGGGTGGACTGCCAGATGCCCGGCTCGTTGTCCATGAAGTACCAGCGCGGCCCGCCCTTGCCGGCTCCGCCCCACTTCGTCTTGAGATGCTCGACCCAGCCCTGCTGAAACGCGGGAGTAGACCGCACATGCGCGTCGTTGGGATCGTTGCCGACTATCTCTTTGCCATCCGCGCCTACCCCGTTGCCGGCATCCGGCATCCACTGGTCGGTCTTCTGCTGAGCGCCATACCTCTTCACGGAGAAGCTGGCCTGCTTTTCGCGGCCGGGCCCCAGGTGCGCCACCCATCCGATAGTAGGGATCGTAACCATCGGCTCGGCTCCGGCGGAGCGCGAAGCGGCGATGAAGCTGTCGACCGATTCACCCGCTTCCGGGGACTTATCGCCGATCGATTCGAAGAACCAGTCGTTCGCGTGGTTGCTGGCGTTCTCTTTCCAGTTGTACCGCGTGGTGCCGTTGCCGCCACTGCGGTTGAGCGGGCAGTTGAGCGCTTTAAGCTGCTCCGGGCTGCCGAACGAAACCCCGTAGATGAGGGGACTGATGGGGTGGCGCTCAGCGGTCGCATCGACGCGGATCCGGACGGTCTGCGCCATGGCGGTGTTGTGCGTCACCAGGACAGCGGCTGTGAAGAGGATGGCGTGTCGCATTTGATAGCTCCTTGCGCACCGATGATTCCTTGACCTCGGTACTCGCTGTGTCAGCATTCTTCCTGATCTTGCAATACTCCTTCAGGGCGCAAACAGGGCCCCGCCCGCGTGCCCGGTTCCCGCCTGGCGGCGGGCGAACGAGCAGTGGACGAGGCCCGAATGGATGAGAGCGGAAGAGGCACTAGAAGATGTTCTGCGTCACTCCGAAGCCGTCACAAATCATACGCATCTCATGGAGGGTGAGACCGTCCGCGAGGCCATGATTGGTGAGGTTGATGCACTCATAGCGCGCGCCGGTCTGGACATATTCGATCAGGTCGCAGATGCGCTTCACTGAGACATCCGAGCGGACGATGACGCCGTGCTTGGCCCAGAGCACCACCTGATGCTCGCGCATCGCGCGCACCGTGGAGAGCATCAGCTCTGGCGAGCCCGGCAGCATGAAGGGTACGAACGCGACCCCGTCTGGCAGGTTGACGATGCACTCCGGCTGCCAGCGGAGGATATGCCGGTTAAGATACCCTGTATCCTGGTAGCGAACGATATGCGACAGGTAGACAAGGTGCACCGGCTGCGCGTGGATAATGGCGTGGAAGTTCAGGTCGCCCCGGGTGACATGATCTCTGTGCAGCGCCAGGTGCGAATTGAACTCTGTCGTGAGCTTGTCGAAGAGGCGGGCGGGCGAGCTAAAGAGGGTGCCGGTGCGTCCGCCCTCTTCCACCCGAACGAAGCCGAGGTTGGCTCCCGGGTTATCGTGTATTTCGCGGAGCCGGCGTCCAGAGCCGGTAACCAGAAAACCTTTGCCAACCAGCTCGGGAGCCGCGGTCGGGAGCGCGAAGCTCTCCTGGATGGGAAAGAGGGGAGTCGGATCGACATCCCACCCAACATAGACCGAGATGTTGCCAGCAGCGCCTTCGCTGGCATCGATCTCGCCAAGCCGCTTGCCTGCCTCCCCGATCTGGCCAGCGAGGGCCTCGAGCGTGGCATACGGCGGTTCACTGCGCATAACTGTCTCCTTCAAACGGTGCGAATGGCGGCGGTCAGATCTCATAGTCGAGGGCGAGCACGTCGAACCTGATCGGGTTGATGAAGCGTTCGATCACTTCGAGGTGGACAGGGTGGGTCGCGTAGCCCTCGAGCGCTGCGCGGTCGGTCAGTCGAACGTTAAGGCCATGCGTGAAGCCCTGTGCCCGCGGTGAGAAGTTCGCGCCGCAAGTAATCTCGATAACGCCCTCGATCCGGCCGGCCATGGAGCGGAGGCCTGTCATAACGGCGCCGATCTCGGTCTCCGTCGCCTCTGGCTTAAACTTGAAGAGAACAATGTGCTCGATCATGGCAGTTGACTCCTTCGTAT
>JBBRJW010000649.1:0-2602 GCA_038218705.1 Chthonomonadales bacterium
GACCACGCGACGTTCTTCGGCTCGATGCTGAATCCGAGCCCGGCGAAGATCGACTGCGGTGTGGGCCGGGTCGGGTTGTCGAAGCGCCAGACGCGGATGCCGCTCACTAGCGCCGTCTGGCCCTTCTCTCCCTGCGCCTCCAGCTCCGTAAAGGCTGTGGCGAGCCGATTGCCCTTCGGCTCCCAGGAGAAGGAGACCTCGTGGCCGCGGTCGAGCGGCACGGCGCGCTGGCCATTAGGCGGGATCGCCATAATGAGCTGGTCCGCGGCTAGGCCATTCGGGTCGGCCGCGGCGTTATCGCCGCTAATGTCCTGCGCGCCGGCCATGCCCTGCCCGTCGGACGAGAAGCCCGACTGCAGGTAGGGACCTTGCAGCTCGTTGGCCGCGTTCGCCGCAGGATTGTCGCTGCTCTCATTGGAGCTGCGCGGCTGCGGCATCACCTGATAGACTTCGGTGCCGTTCAAGTTGATGGTCTTGATGGCGCCCTGGACTATGAAGGATGCCGATTTGCCATCCGGGCTGACCACGGGCGCGGATTTGTTTCCCGTGCCGTAAGTGAGCTGCTTCGACTCTCCCGCGCCGAGAATGTAAATCTGCGTTGTCTTCGCGTCGCGCAGGTTCGAGGCGTAGAGCAGCGACTTACCATCCAGGGTCCATACCGGACGAGACTTGTTCGACTTGTCGGTAGGGCTGGTCAGGGCCCGCAGGTCGGTGCCGTCGGCGCGTATCGCCCAGAGGCCCATGTCGCCACCGGGCTCCTGTCGCACGAAGGCGACGTAGTTCCGGGTATCGAACGAGATGCCGTTGATGGTGCCGGTGTTACCCAGATACGACACATAGTAGTAGTAGCCGATAAGGGCGAGAAGAAGTAAGAGAAAGACCAGCGTGCGCCGCTGGCGCCGGTGTTTCTCCCGCTGCCACCAATCCGGGAGCGCCGTACTGGAGGTGACTGGATCGTTGGTCATGAAATGTTTGCCTGCTGGATAGAGTCCAGAGAGAGCGACAGAGTTGCGGATCTGGCCGGGAAGTTGCTCAGCACGCCGCAGGCCCTCTCCGCCTCATACGGAGCCCGGGACCGTGCGCGTTTCGCCACCAGGGGCCCCTGCGGACCACGGTTGTTGTAAACGGGAAACTGGCCCCGGCAAGGGTCGCCCGGAGCTTGCCGGACGCCAACAAGCGCTGCCCGGTTGAGGCAGCGCCTTTACCCCGGAAGAGTAGCACTTCCGTATTCGCATAGTCAACCCGGCGACGCGATTCATTGTGGGCCCACACGGAAACTATCCCCTCCCGACCCGGCGGAGCGACTCGCAGGGCTAATGGAGGCTCCTCTCCTCCTGGGCCACTCCCGGCCCGGCGGAGCGACTCGCAACGCGTAGGGGTCCTCCTCTCCCCCGACCCCTCCCCCGACCGCTTGCTCGCTTCGTGCGGGAGGCACGCGAAGGCGCACGCAAACTTTGCTCTGCTCGTTCGCTAGGGGAGGGGTGACTGAAATCGCTTGCCAATGGCCCCGGCTTCGCCTGCTGCTTCGAGCCGGGCGAGTGGTCGCCCGCGCCTCCGAGCAGGGAGAGTTCGTGGCGTGCGCTTCTCACTTCCGTTCACGGTGCAGGGATTTCATTGCGCCGGGAGGGAGCGAGTGCGCACGCCCATCCCTTAGCGAGCGAGTATCGCGACACAAGAGTCCGAGACGGAGAGCCGTTCGCGCGATGCGACCGAGCGGTCAGGGGAGGGGTCGGGGGAGAGGAAACAACGAGCGATCCAGCCTTAGGCTCCCGCCCGTGGAGGCGGAAGCGCGAGAGCAGCCGAGAAGGCCACATCGTTTTGTCAGGGATCGATTTGCCTAACCGTGCTCGTATTGGAACCGAAGATACCGCAGCAGGCGTTCACTAGCCAGATCGGTGCGCTGCGCAGAGGCGGGTCGGAGCCGAGCCTTAGAAGTGGGGGCAGCGATGATGAGAGGTTTGCTGTTTGCGACGCTCGCAGTGCTGGGCCTCCCGGCATCCGCCAATCCCTCAGCACTCAGACAGACCAGTACGAAGCGCCTGGAGGCTGCACCGCTGGCTGTGGGCTGGCACGACGAGATGAACGACCCCGGCAATTGGAGACCACTCGGGTCTGAGAATCCACCGGACGTTTACGCCTCGAGACCGGGTCTCCTAACCTTGCGCCTGCCCCACGTTCCGGAAGGGTACTCCTATGCCTACCAGTGGAGCGGTGTGACGCGCTCGATCAGCGCGGATCTTGCCCGCTATCCCGTCCTAATCGCGCGCGTCAGCAGCGTGGAACCGGGCAGCTACGCGCATCTGGATGTTGAGGAGTGCGACGTATCGGGCCACGTGACCCGTAGCTGGCGTTCTCCCACCCTGACGCAGGCGGGGCTGACCCTGATTGATCTAGGTAGAGCGATCGGGCCTGAGGTGCGCCGCCTTACCTTGCGCCTCATCGTCGGCGGCGCGCTGGCGGGCGCGAAGTGCGAGTACAACTGGGTGCGGTTTGTCGGTCGCAGGGACCTGGCCTATTTGCAGGAGTGCCCCGACCTGCAGACGGTTGTCAGCCGCGAGCCGGATGGCGATAACGCCTTCCGACGGGCACGAAAAGACTAGGG
>JBBRJW010000650.1:0-2600 GCA_038218705.1 Chthonomonadales bacterium
GCATCGTCCTTTACCACACATCCGTGGTAGGCGAGGTTGAACGGCCCCGAATCGAAATACCAGCCAGAGGTATAGAAGTCCTCGGTTCCGGTTCCGTAGATGGTGGGAAACACGTCTGCATCGACCGTAAACTTCTCGTCGCCTTCCAGAAACGAGATGCCGTGCGCGCCCTGCATCTCCGTATGCTCGCCTACATAGTGGCCTCTTCCAGTGACGTTCAGGATGTGGAAGTGCTCCCCCTGAACCGTTGTCTGGCGGCGCCACTGCGCCTGAAAATAGCCGACATTCGCCATCGGACGCGACAGCTTCGCTCCTTCGACCGAGAAGCGCACGGAAGCGAGCGCCGTCCTGCCTAGATTTGCCAGCTCGAATCGCGCGCTTCGTCCAAACGGCATGGGCCAGTAGCAGACGCCGCCGGCATCGGTCATCGCGGTGGGCAGAGCCTTCACCCGCTGATCGCCAAACCCTGCGCCGAAGAAGTCGCCCACCGGAGCCTCGATCGCTGGCTTCGCTGCGCCGTCCCAGTAGACGCGAAGTACGGTCTGTCGCAGGGAATACCGGTCGGCCGGTGTGATCTGCAGATGAAGTGCTGTCACCTCGCCCGCCCCGGTCAGACTCGCGAGGCGCTGCGTCTGGCCGACAGCGAGCGAGCCCTCCCACTTCGCGTCGAGCTTCGCCTGCTTCGCATCGGGCGCGGGGAGCGGGCTATCGCCGAGGTGTACCCACTGGGCGAGAACGGTGTCGAGGGCCTTCTGCTCGTCAGCATCCAGCTTCGTGCGGAATGTCTTAAAATCTCGCCGGCCGGGGTAGAGCTGATACTCTACGTGATAGTACATATCGCCGGGATCGGTCACCTCAATCCGGCAGTGCTTCTGAAACGGCATCGGAAGGAAGCAGTACCAGCCGCCACTCTTATGGCCAACGATCGGAGCGACGAACGGAGGGACTTTCCCCTCGAAGAGCTCCGGCATCTTGCAGTCGATCGTCGGTGTCGCTTCGTCGTCGAAGTAGATCCTCAGGTTCCCGGCGGCATTCGCGGACCAGAAGCGGTAGATACAGCCTGGCCCCTCGATATCCGCGAGGGTCACGCGATTACCCTCTTTACGGAAATAGTTGCCGGCATCGCCGTTGCCGCCGGAGCGCTCGTAGCTTGAATCCTGAACGCAGCGGGTGTCGCGCAGCACTGGAAGAAGGTCAAAGCGCGCCATCAGGGCGAGGCCCACTGGCAGCTTCGGCGCATGTCCGGCCCCGTGGCGCGGCTCCTGGGCAAACGTCGATCCCGGCCCATTTACGAATGGGACCACCGGGGCAGGCGCTGGCGCGGGATCCGAAAAGGCGGCGCGCGCTCCGAGCAGCGCCAGGAACACGGCGGCCGTATTCCCGATTGTCCTGATTGCGCCGGATTGTCTGTTGGTCACTTGGAGCTCTCCCCTCTTCCAATCTCGTCAGCAATAGCCCGGGCCGCCGAGGCCGGGTCCGTCGCCGCCACAATCGGTCGGCCAATTACCAGAAAACTCGCCCCTGCGGCGATCGCCCTAGCGGGAGTCATTACCCGCGACTGATCTCCAATGGCCGCTCCTGCCGGGCGCACCCCGGGAGTGACAATCAGGAACCGCGGGTCGGGTATCGCGGCGCGAATGGCGGCAATCTCGAGCGGCGACGCGATCACGCCATCGCAGCCAGCGTCGCGCGCCATCGTCGCGAGGTGCGTCACGTAGTCGGCCATCGGCATCGCCACCCGGAGGTCGTGAGCCAGGCCGTCCTCGCTGATCGATGTGAGCACTGTAACCGCCAGTACAAGCGTCCGCTCGCCGCCCGTCGCTGCGGCCACTGCCGCAGCGGTCTCCACGGCAGCGCGGAGCATGGCGGCCCCGCCCGTGGCGTGTACCGTCACGCACCATGCGCCGAGGCGCGCGACTCCGCGCATTGCACCCGCGACGGTATTGGGAATGTCGTGCAGCTTGCCGTCATAAAAGATGCGCTCTGCCCCGGCGTCGCGAAGGCGCGGAATCAGGCTGATGCCTGCAGAGGTCATCAGCTCAAGGCCAACCTTGAAAACTCCGACGTGACCATGCAGAGCCCGCACGAGCTCCAGTGCGCGCTCGCCCGTTTCAACGTCAACAGCGCAGATGATGCGATCGATGGGATTCAAGCAGGGGTCTCCTCGCGGGCACAGCAGTCGCGGCGCGAGCGCGCCGCCGCAAGGTTCGGCGCGAGCCATCAGATTCCCTGCGCGGCGTGAGACCCATGGCGTGCGAGGAACGTCTGGTCGACGGTCAGAGATCGCTAGCCCCCGCGGAGCGGCCAGAGCGACTGCGAGAAGAGATCGGTGTAGACGCGGCCCGGCAGCGCCACGCTGACGCGCGCGCGCAGATCGAGGCGGGCGCATTCGGACCGGACCGAGCGAATGATCTCCTCATCGGTATACCGCTTCGAGATGTGGTAGAGCCCGAGGTGCTCCACTCCCGACTCGTGCGCCATTGCCATCACATCGCTCAGGCAGGAGTGCTCATGTCCCCGCTCCCGCGCCTCGGCGCACCGATACTCGTCGGTATCGAGGAAGGTGCACTCGTGGAGCAGCGCCCGGGCGCCGCCAATGC
>JBBRJW010000651.1:0-2585 GCA_038218705.1 Chthonomonadales bacterium
GGGAAGCCATGCTCATTCCGATGTACTTCCTTATCGGGATATTCGGCCACGAGAACCGCATCTATGCGGCCGTCAAGTTCTTCCTCTATACTTTCGCTGGAAGCGTCTTGATGCTGGTCGCGATTGTCTCGGTCTACCTGCTCACAGGCACCTTCGATGTCGTAGCGCTCTCCACTCAGGGCGTTGGACCCGGCCTGGTGCTCGCATCCCACAACTCTCAGGCTCTCATGTGGATGTTCGCGGCTTTCTCACTGGCATTCATGATCAAGGTGCCGATGTTCCCCTTCCATACCTGGCTCCCCGATGCGCACGTTGAAGCGCCCACGGCGGGAAGCGTCATCCTGGCCGGTGTGATGCTTAAGATGGGAACCTACGGCTTCATCCGGTTCTGCATTCCCATGTTTCCGGCCCAGGCGCACGCCGCAGCCTGGCTCTTCATCTCGCTCTCGATTATCGGGATTATCTATGGCTCTTTGGTCGCCGCCGTTCAGCCAGACGCCAAGAAGCTGGTCGCCTACTCAAGCGTGGCGCATCTCGGCTTCGTCGTCCTCGGAATCTTTACGTTTACGCGGATTGGAACCATGGGCGCGCTGGTGCAGAATATCAACCATGGTATCTCCACGCCAATGCTCTTCTTCATCGTCGGGATGATGTATGAGCGTCGTCACACGCGCGATATCTCGGAGTATGGCGGCCTTAAGAAGGTCGTGCCGATGATGGCGACGATGCTTCTGCTCGCTACGCTGGCCTCCATTGCGGTGCCGTTCTTCAACGGCTTCGTTGGCGAGTTCCCCGTGCTTCTCGGGAGCTGGATTTCGTCCACTACGAACGCGATCGGCGGCTACTGGCCCACCGCACTGGCGGCGACCGGGATGATCCTCTCCGCCGTCTACATGCTCTGGTGGTACCAGCGCCTGATGCTGGGTCCGATCACCCGGCCGGTGAACCGCCACCTCCCGGACCTCTCGCGCACCGAATGGCTGGTTCTGACACCGCTGGCTGCTGTAATCTTCTGGTTCGGTCTCGGCTCCAACTTCTGGACCCAGCGAATGGATAGCACCGTTCAACTGCTTCTCCCTGCGGGAACCGAGCGCCGACTGCCAGACACCGAACTGCCAGTGTCCCGGATCCTCGACGATCAGCAGCAGTTGGAGCTCAAGTCGCTTGTGGCTCCTCCGCAATCGCCCGGGCGGAGGGAGGGCCTCGGCTCGAGGCCGCCCATGGAGAGTGAAGGCTCGTCTGACCGCCCTTCGACTCCGGCTAACATCACCCGGCCCGCTGAGCCCGGGCCTCCCACGAGGCGCCGCCGCCGGGAGCTCATGGCCCCGCCCGGCAGTGGGCAGAACCAATCGGTGCCTGCCGGGGTGCGACACGCTCGCCGCCCAGTAAAACGCCACATTACCCGCGGTCTCGCTCCGAGGCCGGAGGCTCGCTCCTGATTATGAACAACGCTTCCAGCATACACGCCATCCTGCCCATCTTGATCGTGCTCATCACCGGCATGGTCGTGCTCGTCGGCGATGCGTGTCTTGGCATATGGCATCGCGCCAAAATGTTCAGCGCTGTCGCGAGCCTGATCGGTATCGCCATCGCCGCCGCTTACAGCATCGGGCTGCTCGGAGAAATAGGAAGCCGGACCGCGTTCAACGGCGCGATCATCGCGGATGACTTCGCCCAGGCGTGCAACCTCATCCTGCTTCTCACCGCGGGACTGGCTGTCCTGCTCGGCATGACTTATCTCGAGAACCGAAAGCTCCACCTCGCTGAGTACTACGTCCTCGTGCTCTTCTCCAGCGGTGGCGCAATGCTCATGGCAGCGGCCGGAGACCTCATCGTACTCTTCGTTGCCATTGAGATCCTCTCCGTGGCGCTCTACGTCATGGCGGGCTTTGCGCGAACGGAGGAGCGAAGTGAAGAGGCAGCACTCAAGTACTTCCTGCTCGGGGCGTTCGCGGGCGGCTTTCTGCTCTATGGAATTGCCCTGATCTATGGTGGATCCGCCGGAGCCGTGGCGGGCGGTGGCACAACAAATCTTGCCGCCCTCTCGCAATTCCTCAGGTACGGAAGCGTTCCTGGCATGCTCATCGCCGGGATCGCTCTGGTGTTGGTAGGGCTCGCCTTCAAAGCCGCGCTGGTTCCGTTCCACATGTGGACGCCCGATGTTTACGAGGGCGCGCCCACGTCGGTAACCGCCTACATGGCCGCCTCGGCCAAGATCGGTGCGTTCGCCGCGATCTTCCGGCTGTTCAATGCCCTTCTGCCGATACACGCCTACTGGCTTACGGCCGTGCAGATACTCGCAGTCGTCACGATGTTCGGGGGCAACATCCTGGCTGTCACGCAGGACAACGTGAAACGTATGTTAGCCTACTCCTCGATCGCCCATGCTGGCTACCTCATGGTGGCGGTATCAGCGATGGCGGGATCGCCCGGGCAGGATGGACCGGCGCTCGACCTGGCGCATTCGGCCGCTTTCCGGGGTGCAGTATTCTATCTGCTCGCGTATACGGTGATGACGATGGGAGCCTTCGCGGTCCTGATCTGGCTCTCACGCCGTGGCCGCGACGTGCAGACCATGAAGGACC
>JBBRJW010000652.1:0-2585 GCA_038218705.1 Chthonomonadales bacterium
GGAAAGCCTGTCGGCAGCCGCCCGCGTTGCCGTAGGATTGGCTCAGGCGAGCGAGAAGCGTGGGGACTATGCGGCCGGAATCGCGCTGCGCCACTCGCTGATAGCCCTGGGCCACCGGGCTGCGAGCTGCGGGATCGAACCTTATCAGCGTCTGAGAGGCGCCTCCATGGTACGGGCAGCCATCCGCCTTCCGAGCCCGCCCCGTCACCCCGGTGCGCCACGCCTGAGCACCAAGGCAGTGCATGACCGCCGCACAGCCGACTACCGCGCTTTCCTGCGAGCGCATGCGAGCGCATGCGAGCCCGGCTGAGAGCGCGTGGACGGACGCGCACCTTGCGGAGGGCGATAAGCTAAGAGCGGTGGCATGGAACCGTCGGGAAGAATCGGTCCTGGATCACGATATGCTGGAGCACCTCTACTTGCAGATTCCGGAGCGAGAGCTCTTCATGGTGGTGCTCGGCGGCGTCTTCCATCTTTTCCTGTTTTCACTTGTGAAGATTCGCCCCCGCAAGAAGGTATCGTCGGAGAATCTCGCCGCAAACAAGCGGGCAGCGCGGTTTGCCACGGCGATGCTGTTTCTGCTGCAGGTCGCCGTGATCTGGGGGGCGGTTAAGGCATATCAGTCACTCGTATTGTGGGCCTATTCCGAGGATTTTGATGCCTCGATAGGCATTCGCAATTTGCCGGAATTGCTCGGAATATGGATCGGCCTGCAGCTTGTATTCCTACCGGTGTCGGCGGCATTAATTCCCTACTCGAGCCTCTGGGGTGGCTGGAAGACCAGAGCCGATCTCAGGCTGCGGTACGCGCGCTGGCAGGCGCCCGCATGTGCCTTTGGAGCAGTCTGTTTCCTCCTCTGCACCGTCGTCGCGGGTCGACAGGAAGTGCAGCTCGATGCTCGCATGGATACCATGTTCGCGGCGCACTTCGGCTGCCGCGTGGATCGGACGACCGTGCCATAGTGGAGAAGCTCGTGCCAGATATCCCTCGGGCCGCTTGAGGGCTCCGGCGCCTCAATGAATCCAAATCGGCCAATCCGGGGATGAAATCTGCATAGCGAGTGACTATGATGAGCTATGGGTTCCGACACCGCCCGCGGGTGACCGCAGGCGACCGGTAACCTCGCAGCCAAGGAGTGTTACGATGCAGATTCAGACTGACCGTGTCGCCTGGTTTGAGGGTGGCGATGCCGTGTGCAATACGCAGCCGATGGTCGCACGGGCCTGGCGGCTCATCCTTCTCGGACCGCCCGGAGTTGGCAAAGGGACTCAGGCAGAGCTCCTATGCGCTGCGACGCGCTCATGCCACCTCTCTACCGGCGACGTCTTTCGCGCTGCGAAGGGCCTTCCGGAGTGTCGCCGGAGCCCGGCCATTATGGCCGCGCAGGACGCGATGGGCCGGGGCGAGCTGGTATCCGACGAGACCGTAGTGGAGATGGTGCGCGAGCGCGCGCGCTGCATTCGGTGCGGCGGCGGCTTTCTCCTCGATGGATTTCCGCGCACCGTCGCGCAGGCGGGCGCTCTCGACGGAATGTTGGAGAACGAGAGTGTCCGCCTGGATGCGGTTCTGAGTTATGAGATGCCGATCGAGGAGATCGTTGGCAGGCTGAGCGGCCGCAGAAGCTGCCCGGGCTGCAAAGCGGTGTACCACCTTACCGGCCGGCCCCCGAAGCAAGAGGGCCTCTGCGACCACTGCGGTACCGCCCTGATCCAACGTGAGGACGACCGTCCCGAATCGATCCGCGTCCGCATGGCGGCCTACGAGGAGAATACTCGCCCGCTTGCGGACTACTACCGCTCAAGGGGGCTGCTCATTCCCGTCTCGGCTGCGGGCACGCCGGATCAGATTCTTCAGCGCTCTCTCTCCCTGCTCGGGGTGCCGAAAGCGGCTATTTAATAATCCCGAGTATCTGTCGGAATTCAGGCGTTCCAGCCTGTCCCAGGAGCTCATACAGGGCGGCTTCAACCGAAGTAAGGTTGACGCCGCCCTGTTTCATGCGTTCCACGCCGAGCCGGTAGTTGAGCTCGGTGCGCGAGGATACCGCGTCGATCGCGACCTGAGGTCGATAAGCTTGCGCAGCGAGCGCCAGGCCGGTCTGCTGAACGCAGATGTGCGTTTCCACTCCGCAGAGTAGCACCTGCGGCCGGCCCAGGCGCCGAAGCTCCGCCATGAACTCCTCGGAATCCGCGCAGCTAAAGGTTAACTTATCAATGGAATGTGTACCTGCCGGTAAGTGCTCCGCTATCTCCTGCACGACAGCGCCCATGCGGGCCGCAGCCTGCGTGGTTGCGATTACGGGCAGGCCCAACGTGGCGAAGCCTCTCACCAGGGCGGTAACCTCCCGGGTCACCCGATCTGGCTCAAAGATCGATCGGAGGAACGGTTCCTGCATGTCGACCACCACCAGAACCGTTTGACTCCGTTGGAGACGGGCGGGGTGGGGAGCTGTCTCACTCATGCGTCTCTCCGGTGGAAGTGCGCCAGAAGCGGCGCAGGAAGATCCCGGCGCACTCGTGCCGGCGCTCACTGAGCTCGCGCTCGAGCAGCGCCTCGGCCAATTCAGCGTTACCCCTCACCGTCGGTCC
>JBBRJW010000653.1:0-2565 GCA_038218705.1 Chthonomonadales bacterium
CAGATTGCGTAGAGGTCGTAGAGGCCATTGTTGGAAACGTAGTGGCGCAGCACCGCGCCCTCGGCGTGAACCGGACGAGGCGAAGCTCCCGCCCAGATAGCGATCTGCCCGAGCATCAGCGAGAGGCGCTTTGTCTCTTCGGATTCTGCTCCCTCCAGTCGATCGAATACCTTTTCTCCATGGAGCTTCGCGCCCATCTGCAGGATGTACCCTCTGCCCAGAGGGCGGTAACCAGCGGCGACCGATCCGTCGGCCCACCGGAGGATATCGTGGCAGTCGGCAGCAGTCGGCTGCAGGGAGAGCCCGTTGGCCCTGACCCCCTCCCAGTCGGCCGCAGGCAGGACGCCCTGGCCCGCCACGCCCTTCAACGCGCGCCATTGCGCAGCCTGCCCGCCGGACGCGAATTGGTCGATATGTGTTACGCGGTACCCGGAGAGTCGGGAGATCGGCCAGCTATCGTTCTCGCGCGATGAGTGACGCCCGCTCTGTGCGTAGGCGACGAAAACGCCCCCGCGGCGCACCCAGGCCTCAATCCCGCGCAGAAGCGCGGGATCCATGATGGACGTATTGGAGTCGAAGATTATCTTGTAGCGGTCGGCGTTTCCATTGGCAAAATCCGACTCGGTGAGTCCATCCCGGTCGAAGCGCCGGAGCAGATACGCTCCGAGGTTCCAGTTCCAATATCCGGCCGGGAGATTCGCGTTCGGGTCGTTGCCCCATGGATAGCCGGTGAGGGCGCTGTTTCGATCGCTGTAGAGGACGGCGATTTGAGCCTTCGGAACGTGATATCTGCCGAACAGGTGATAGAGCGCCTGGTTCGATTCAAATTCGGCCTTGATCTCCGGGTCCCAGAAGACATCGCCCAGGTGTATGAAGTAGTCGAGGCCCTGGATTCCCTCCGTGAAGTAGAGGCCCATCATCTTCTTGTACTCTGTGAGATTGCGGGCCGGGCCGCCGGGCTCTGTCGAGAACGGAAGGTTCTTACCTCGCATGACGTTCGGGCCATAGTCCGCCCAGAATCCCCCCCTGGACCCGGTGTTATGGAACTCCCCGCCAAAGGTCTGTGCGAGAGTTCCGATGCCGTCGGCATAGTCGTCCGGCGCCATGAGCGTGATCTGCCGAACAGGGTCTACCTGTCGAATCATCTCCATGCCCCGCCGCACCTGATTCATGCGCGTCGACGCAATCCAGTCCGTAAAGTCCGCCCAGAGCGCGTTGCGCCCGGGGCCGAGGTGCGGGTATTGGGCAGGCGCATCCGGGGACAGGTATACGCGGTACGCGAGAATTCCTTCCGGCAGCTCCAGTGCGATCTGATCTACCCCTGGCTTCAGCAATCCCCTCAGCGGATACGCGCCCCAGTGCGGCTGCGGGTGTTTGATCCGGCTGGAGCCGAGGGAGACCCCGTTGAGGCTGGCGCTCACCTGGCTTCCCCAGGACTGATTGAGATCCCATACGTAGAGCCAGCCGTTGTTCAGGCGGGCGGCCTGCTCTGCAGATACGGCCAGCGCCCGGCGGTAGAGAGCCGGACGTTTGGGCAGGAACATCGTGCGATCATTACCCGGCGCTTCCACAGTCGGCCACGCGCTATCGTTGTAGTCTGCGGCGAGCCACTCGGCAGGCGCATGGGTCTCCGGCGCACTGGCTGCGGCGGTCGGGCCACTCGCAGGGAGGTAGCCAACGCGCCAGGTTCCGGCGAGGTCGATTGCCTGCGAGCCCCATCCCAGGAACGACGCGACTTCGGGAACGCGCACGTGTTCCCAGTCCGGCTGCGCGGAAGCGGGCAGCTCAAATCGCGCGGCAACAGCCGCGGGAGTGCCATAGTGACCTTTGAGGAACGTGCGAAAAGTTGCGTCGGCAACCGGCCCGTACTCCAGGAGGATGTCCCAGCTTCCGTGCTTGAGCTCGCCGTGCGGCTCGAGCCAGTTGACCAGGTTAGGCAGGCCTGAGTAGCGGCGGACAGAGGACTGAAGAAGCGCGAACTCCTCATCGGCGGCCGTGGTCGCGCTCCACGAGAGATTGCCCTGACCCCCGGTGTCTGGCGATGCGACGCTGTGGTAGCCGCCCGTGTACTGCGGCATCTTTTGCTGAGTCTGGTCTCGATAGCGGTTCAGGAGCCAGGTCGTGGCGCTGGTGGTGATGTTGAGGCCCAGTGGCAGGTGGTAGCGTGTGGACAGACGGGCGGCCCAATCCCAGTAGGGCGAGTTCATCAAGCCTTCGGCGGTATCAAGGTGGTTCTCGTCGTCCCAGATTACGAGACCGCTCTGCCCCTGGCTCTCGGCCCACGGGAACTCTTGAAGGATGTTGTACTGGTGGATCGATTGGTTTTTCGGAGTCTGCCAGGGCCAGTAGTAGAAGCGGAAGCCGAAGCGGTCCCACCGGTCGAGCCACATGGGGACGGTGGTCTCCGCCGAGGAGGCCAAGTTGCCGGAACCAGGCGGAACCTCATGCGCGATCGCCCGCTTCAGATCGGCGGCACTCTCAGCCGAGAGCAGGAAGCAGGTCGATCCCTTGCGAAGCGCCGCGACCATCCGGCCGCCGTCCAGGGCGAGGACGCGCACGGCCCCC
>JBBRJW010000654.1:0-2560 GCA_038218705.1 Chthonomonadales bacterium
GGCCTCCGAAGATAATGCCGCTGATCGGTACGCCCTGCGGGTCCTCGAACTTGGGTGAGATACAGGGACACTGTTTCGCAGGAGCGGTGAAGCGACTGTTCGGATGAGCAGCCTTCTCCTCATGGGTCCACGGCCGGCGGCCCTTCCAATCCGTCAGCGGCTCCGGCGCTTTCCGTCCGCTACCCTCCCACCAGGGGATGCCGTCGTCTGACACTGCAACGTTGGTATAGATCGAGTTGGACTGCGCGGTAATCAGCGCCTGCGGATTAGTCTGCATGCTCGTACCGGGCACAACACCAAAGAAGCCCGCTTCCGGATTGATGGCCCAGAGTCGGCCATCGTCCCCTACATGCATCCAGGCGATATCATCGCCCACCGTGCGGACCTTGTAGCCCTCGTCCTCGAGTGGTGAGATCATCATCGCAAAATTCGTTTTGCCGCAAGCAGATGGGAACGCGGCGGCCCAGTACGTGAGCTCGCCCTTCGGATCCTCAAGTTCCAGGATCAACATATGCTCGGCCATCCAACCCTCATCGCGGGCCTGGACACTTGCGATCCGAAGCGCGAAGCACTTCTTGCCCAGCAGCGCGTTGCCGCCGTAACCGGACCCGTAGCTCATGATGAGCCGCTCATCCGGAAAATGGCAGATAAATCGCCGGGTCGGATCGAGCTCGCCCACGCTGTGAAGCCCTGGCACGAAGTCGCCATCGCCAAGTTGATCGAGCGCAGGCGTACCGATTCGGGCCATGATCCGCATATTTACCACAACGTAGGGACTGTCGGTGATTTGCACGCCAACCTTGCTGAACTTCGAGCCGAGTGGGCCCATCACATACGGAATAACATACATCGTGCGGCCGTGCATACAGCCGTCGAACAGCGCATTGAGCTTCGCCTTCGCTTCGTCCGGACTCATCCAGTTGTTGGTTGGCCCGGCGTCCTCCTGCTTCGCGGAGCAGATGAACGTGAACTGCTCAACCCGCGCTACGTCGTTAGGGTTGCTGCGATGCAGATAGCAGGCTGGATACTCCTTCTGGTTAAGTTTCTCCAGCGTCCCGTCGGCGAGCATGTTGTCGACAAGGGCCTGATATTCCGCGTCAGAGCCGTCGCACCAATGGATTGTGTCCGGCTGTGTCTGAGCGGCTACTTCTTGCACCCAGTCTTTCAGTCGTGCGTTCATCTTAAACTCCCCTTCCATCCCAAAACGAACGAGATCACTCACTACGGTCATTATCCAGCAAAGGCAGTCGGCACACAATCCGCAAATCGGCCGATTATAGGCACAGATCGCATCAAAAACAACTTCTGGCATATGCAGGAAATCTGTTCTGCGTGGATCAGAGAACTCCTCTTTCGTCTTAACCGTAATCCTAACTGGGTAGTCGAGCTCCTTCCACCATACCTCTATACGGAACTCCCGCGTGATCCGTTAATGAGCTCATCACGGGGTTGGCAGCCTTTCGCGCTTCCCATAGGGTACGCTCGCTCTATCGCACCTATCCCAGCATCAGGAGACCTCAACGATGACCATTGAAACGGGCCTCGCGCCCGCCACTCTCCGGGACAATTACCCCGCCGATGGAACGGAAGCTGACCGATGGCGCTTTCTACTGCACTTTGCCACCCTTGCGCCGAGCGAGCGCAACACCCAGCCATGGCTCTTCCGAATCGTCGAGGGTCCCGGTGCATTGCAGGTTGAGTTACATGCCGACGGGAAGCGCGCCGTCCATGAAGTGGATCCCGACGAACGCGAGCTTATCATTAGCTGCGGGGCGGCCCTCTACCACTGCCTCCTTGCAGTGCGGCGCTTTGGACACTTCGGTGACATCGACCTACTGCCGAATGCCGCTCAAGGGGACCTGCTCGCGACGATCCGATTCGGTACGCCACATGAGCCAGCGCCCGGCGAGATCATGCTTTTCAACGCCATGAAGGACCGACATACTAATAGGACGGCGTTCACGGATCGCCCGGTGGAGACACCGTTGATTCACGCCGTCCAGGCTGCCGCCGCGGATCAGGGAGTCTGGCTCTTCGAGACCCGCGATGCGGGCACTCGAAGCGAGCTCGCGGATCTGGTCGCAGAAGCCGACCGCACGCTCTTCTCCAACCCCGGCTTTCGTGCAGAGCTCGCCCGATGGATCCGGCACCAGCACACCTCGATCGACGGAGTGCCCGAGAATCTCTTTGGCATGCCCGATAAGATCTCCTATGCCGAGGAGTCGTTCGTCGCGGACACAGAGGCCGGGGAGATTCATGCTGCGCGCGACCGCGACCTGGCGCTCAGCGCTCCTGCCCTGCTGGCGCTCGGATCTGCCGCGGATACACCCCACGATTGGCTCAGGATAGGGATGGCGCTCTCAGCTGTTCTGCTCCGGGCCAGTGCGGAGGGACTCTCCGCCTCCTTCCTGAACACTCCCGTTCAGGTGCCCGCGCTGCGGACGCGGCTGGCGCGCATCATCGGCCACGGCGGCTTCCCACAGTTGATGATTCGCCTCGGGTACGGACAGCCGGTGGCCCGGGCAGGACGACGGCCTGTTGGCGACGTTCTCCTGAATGA
>JBBRJW010000655.1:0-2558 GCA_038218705.1 Chthonomonadales bacterium
CGCCCACGGCGCGGAGGCGAGGCTTCGGGCGGCGTGCGTGGCGGCGCGCTCGGCCGTTGAGCAGGCCGCGGAGGACGAGTGCATCGAGCTGAAGTCGTTTGCCTCCACGCTCCTGTTGGTGCTTGCTCATCCAGAGTGGGCGGCAATCCTGCAGATTGGAGACGGCGCGGCAGTGATCGAAGGCGGCAGCGACTTGCTGACGCTGCTGCTTCCGCCGGAAGGGGGCGAGTACGCGAACGAGACTTGCTTCCTGACCGCAGACCATGCGGCAGAGCGTGCGCGAACCCGGCTCTGGACCGACGGCGCGGTTGAGGGCCTCGCGATATTCACGGATGGGCTGCAGCGCCTGGCGCTCGACCTGACCACATGTCAACCCTTTGCTCCCTTCTTCGCTCCTCTGTTCCGGTTTTATCGTGCCGCCGGCGACCCGAGCGCTGCGACAGATCAGCTCGTGCGCTTTCTCCATTCCCCGCGTTTGACCGAGCGGGCGGATGACGATCTCACCCTGCTTCTGGTGACGCGGGACTGCGAATGATCGCCGGAACGCGAGTCCGGCTTCGGTCCCGGACACGGCCGTGAGAAGCAAGCTAACGGTGGTTCGCCAGCGAACCCGAGAGGCGCTGACACTCGATCTCGCCAGCCCGCTCGGCGCGGGGGGCGAGGCCCGTATATTCGGCGTACCGGGTTCAGAGAATCTGGTCGCAAAGATTTACCACCGTCCCGATCCAGCCCAGAGCCGGAAGCTCAAAGCGATGGTCGACGACCCGCCCGAGGACCCCGGTCGGGCTTCTGGCCGACGGTCGATCGCGTGGCCAGACGATCTCCTCTACTCCGCCGACGAAGCCGGCCTGTTCCTCGGATATGTGATGCCTCGTGCCGCAGACGCGCGTCCGCTCTTCGCCTGCTACAATCCGGCCGTTCGCAGGCAGCAGTTCCCGTTCTTTGACTACCGATATCTTCACAGGACCGGCCGAAATCTTGCCAGCGCAGTGGCTGCCCTTCACGCCCGCGAGTACGTTGTGGGCGATGTAAACGAGTCAAACATACTCGTGGCCGAATCTGCGCTCGTTACACTGGTCGACACCGATTCGTTTCAGGTGAGCGGAGCGGACGGCGCGGTATTCCGCTGCCCGGTGGGCAAGCCAGAGTTCACCCCTCCGGAGCTTCAGGGCGTTCGCTTCAGCGACGTAGATCGGCTTCCGGTTCACGACCGGTTCGGACTGGCGGTCCTGCTCTACCAGCTTCTGATGGAGGGAACCCATCCGTTTGCTGGCATCTACCTTGGCGGCGGCGAGCCTCCACCCTATGGCGATCGCATCCGGGCAGGCCACTTCACTGGCGGTTCCGGGAATGTACCATACAGGCCTATGCCCGCCGCGCCTTCGCAGGAGCTGCTCACGCCGTCGATTCGGGCGCTCTTTGTGCGCTGCTTCGAGGATGGCGCGCGGAATCCGGCTACGCGCCCGGATGCGAGGACTTGGGCCGCGGCGCTGCGGGTGGCCGAGGACGAGCTCGTTCGCTGCCCCTCTCACCCGCGCCACCTCTACCCCGGGGGACTGAAAGCCTGCCCGTGGTGCGCCCGGCGCGACCAACTCGGCGGCCGCGATCCGTTCCCCGGCGAGGCGGACACCACTCCTCCGCCGCGAAGCCGGTCAGCTCGGGCGCAATCCAGGCCCCGTGCGGAAGCGATGAACGCTGGAAAGGCTGGCCCGGGTCCGCTCGCGTCTGGTGGGGTGGCGGCGCGCGCCGCCGGGGGGATCGGGCCATCGGTGCAGGGAGCCCCGGTCTGGCAGCCTCCCGTCTACTCCGCCGGTCCTGGTCCCGCCCCGGTGCCGATCCACGTCCCTACCAACCCCTGGTCATGGGCGGCGCTCGCTCTGGCAATGCTGGCGGTGCTTGCGCCCGCGACCCTCGCTCCGATACAGAATGTACTATTCACGCTCGGCGCGCTCTGCTGCGGGTTAGTCGGATTGCGGGCCGCCCCAAGATTCGCGGGGACGGGACGCTGGATGGCAGGGATCGCTCTCAGCACGTGCGCCGTATTGGCGACGCTAATGCCTGCGGCATTCTCACTGCGTCGGGCGCATGCGGATGTCACGCTGATGGAGCCGGGCGGGGGGCCAGTGCGGGCCCTCGCGGCTGCGCCCGGTCGCCGGGCCCTCCTGGTCACAACCGAGCGGGCGGAGGATCAGCGGCTCGTGGGTGGGCAGCTGACACTCTGGGACATTGCGAGCGGCCGCAGAGAGCAGACACTCTATGAGAATGGCGGGTCGATCGTTTCAGCCGCGTACTCGCCGGATGGCCGGCGCATCGCTCTCGCTACCGATGAACCGATGGGTGGAGGGGATCTGATTCTGGTCGACGCCGGCAACCGTGGCGGAGAGCGGATATTGCCCGGCAGTCACAATCGCTATACCCAGATTGAATGGGACCGGCGGAGTGGCCAGATCATCAGCCTCTCTCGGGGTGGGGATCTGTCGCTCTGGTCACCGGAGTCAGTCTCGCTGGATCGCACCCATACTCTTGCAGGCCAGACGACCGGACTTGCGATCACCCTG
>JBBRJW010000656.1:0-2548 GCA_038218705.1 Chthonomonadales bacterium
CCGAGGAGGGGTCGCCGCGGAAGTCCATTCCGAGCTTGTCGATCTCATCGAGCATAAAGACCGGATTGTTGGTGCCCGCCTGGCGAATCCCCTGAAGAATGCGTCCGGGCATCGCGCCGATATAGGTGCGGCGATGACCTCGTATCTCGGCTTCGTCGCGGACGCCGCCCAGCGAGACACGGATGAATTTCCGGCCCATCGCGCGCGCAATGGAGCGGCCAATCGAGGTCTTGCCCACTCCCGGTGGTCCGGCGAAGCAGAGAATCGGCCCACGGGGCTTCCCTGCCAGCTGCCGTACCGCCAGGTACTCGATGACCCGCTCCTTCGCCTTCTCAAGGCCATAGTGGTCCGCTTCGAGAGTGTCAACGGCATCCTCGATGTCGACGGTGTCCGGGCTGGAGTGGGTCCACGGCAGCGATACCAGCCAGTCCAGGTAGTTCCGAATCACTCCGCCCTCCGGCGCAGCGAACGGCAGCTTATCGAGGCGCTCGACCTCGCGCAGCGCGCGGGCAGCGGTCTCCGCGCACATACCACACTCGCGAATGCGCGCCCGGTATGTCTCTCCCTCGCTCCCGGACTCCTCTCCCTCCCCCAGCTCCTCCCGTATCACCTTCAGCTGCTCGCGCAGCAGGAACTCCTTCTGTGTCTGGCCCATCTCCTTCTCAACGCGTGAGCGGATGGACTTCTGCACATCCAGAAGCTCGGCTTCTTTGCGGAGGACTACGGAGAGCCTGTGGAGGCGCTCGGGGATTGAGAGAGTCTCCAGGATCTCCTGCTGTTCGGAGACTCGCAGCTGCCGAAGATACGGCGTGATCACATCCGCCAGACGACCGGGCTCATCCGTGTTCATCACGTTGAGCAGCGCTTCGGGCTGGATACTCTTGCTGACGTTAACGACCTGTTCAAACTGAGTTGTGACGGTCCTCATCAGCGCCTCGGTGACAAGGTCGACCTCTCCCCCCTCCTCGAGCGGCTCCACGAGCACCTGAAGAAAGGGCTCCGTCTGGAGGTACTTGACGATACGGCAGCGGACCAGCCCCTCGAGCATCACGCGAACTGTTCCATCCGGTACGCGGAGGATCTGCATGATCTCGGCGACGATGCCGACGCTGTAGAGCTCGTCTGGCCCGGGATCCTCCGCCTGAAGCTCCCTCTGTGCCGCGATGACGATATGCCGCGAGAGCGCGGAGGCATCGTCGAGCGCGCGCACAGACTTCTCGCGCCCCACCAGAAGCGGGAAGATCATATGCGGGAAGTAGACCTGATCGCGAATGGGGACCAGCGGGAGAACCGGAGGGAATGCGGGCTCGACGGGATCGACATTCGCCGATTCGAGTGCATCCATAATCGCTTCGGCGGAGGGCGCGGGCGCGCGCCTGGAGGGCCGCGCCCCGGGCTTCGAGGCGACTGTAGGCTTGCGGGGCATACGGGGCTCCTTCAGCGAGAGCTTGGTGGATTGGGGAAAGCAGGCCGAGGGCGGAGCGCCGCCACCGGTACAATTTCCCCGGAGAATGGGAGAACCGGCTCGCGCAACGGCCGCACAACGGGCACGCCCCATCTCAGCCATAAAGGTTGAGTGGGGCGGCACGAAAGCGAACAGGGCGTGTTGGCGCTAAGAAGCCTGGCGCAGCTCGGCTGCGGTTACAAGGCGAGGCTCCAGCCGATCGCGAACTGTGTCCTCCTCAATCAGACACTGCTTCACGTCTTTCGTGGAGGGGAGCTCGTACATGATGTTCAGCATCACGTCCTCGATAATGGTCCGGAGAGCGCGCGCGCCGGTCTGCCGCTCGATCGCTTCGCGCGCGATCTGCTGAAGAGCCCCTTCCGAAAAGATGAGCTCCACGCCATCGTACTCAAAGAACTTGGCGTATTGCTTTATCAAAGCGTTTTTCGGCTCGGTAAGGATCTTAACGAGTGCCTCTTCATCCAGTGATTGGAGGGTGGCGACAATCGGGAGGCGACCCACGAACTCCGGAATAAGTCCGAACTTGAGGAGGTCGTCCGGGATAACGTGCTGAAAGGCGGTGCCCTTCTCCAGCATCCGCTCGGCCTTGCTCACCGCGTTGCCGCGAATGCCCATGGTGCGCTGGTTCATTCGCCGCTCGATCATGTCTGCAAGCCCCTCAAACGCGCCACCGCAGATGAAGAGGATGTTCGTGGTATCGAGCTGCACGTATTCCTGCTGCGGGTGCTTTCGGCCCCCCTGCGGCGGAACGTTCGCAACGGTGCCCTCGAGGATCTTCAAGAGGGCTTGCTGCACGCCCTCGCCGCTCACATCCCGCGTGATCGACGGGTTCTCGCTCTTGCGAGTTATCTTGTCGATCTCGTCGATGTAGATGATTCCCCGCATCGCGTTCTTAACGGTTGCGTCCACCGCCGCGCCCGGATTCATGTTGTGAGCAGACTGGAGAAGCTTGAGCAGAATGTTCTCCACGTCCTCGCCCACGTAGCCAGCCTCGGTGAGCGAGGTTGCGTCGGCAATGGCGAAGGGAACGTTGAGGATGCGCGCGAGGGTCTGCGCAAGAAGAGTCTTCCCCGACCCGGTGGG
>JBBRJW010000657.1:0-2544 GCA_038218705.1 Chthonomonadales bacterium
GTTACGTAGAAGATGGGCCTCTATCGGCAGCATGCTCTCGGGATGGGAGTGTTCAGCTTAGACTACGACTACGATGGCTTCCAAGATCTATAAGTCGACAATGACGAATTGGAAAAATACCTCTTACATAACGAAAAGGGAATAGGGTTCAAAGAGGTAGCTCGCGAAGCCGGTGTAGCGTTCAACGTCGCCGGCGAGGGCACTGCCTCCATGATGGCGACCTGGGCCGACTACGACAACGATGGCAAGCTCGACCTCTTCGTGCCTGATAACTCCTTTAAGTCGCTGTTCCATAACGAGGGCCACGGAGTCTTTTCCGATACCGCCGCTCAGTCGGGAATCAGTCAGGCTGCCGGGCAGTACATCTCCTGGGGCTCGAACTGGATCGACTACGACAACTCCGGCCGACTCGGCCTGTTCATCGTTAACGGCGCGCTCCACCACCTGTACGGCCAGGAGGCGGTGCTGCTTCAGAACAACGCACCGGCCGCCTTCACGGATGTCTCGACCGCATCAGGCAGCTTCTTCAAGAAGAAGATATGTGGGCGGGGCGCAGCATTCGGTGATCTCGATAACGACGGTCGTACCGACGTTGTGATCAACACCCTCAACAGCCAGGCCCTCCTGCTCCACAACCAGTTTCCGCAGACGAACCACTGGCTTACGCTGAAGCTCATCGGCCACAAGTCGAATCGCGATGGGGTTGGCGTACGCGCCACGGTAGCGGCCGACGGAAAGACAAGGATTGCGGAACGGCAGGGCGGAGGGGCATACCTGTCATCGAACGATCCGCGCCTCCACTTCGGCCTCGGCTCAGCGTCGGCAGCGGATGCCGTTACCCTCCGCTGGCCATCCGGCGTTCAACAGACTCTTCGTGGCGTAAAGGCCGACCAGATCCTGACGGTAGAGGAGCCGGCCAAATGATCGCCAGAGCGCGAAGACGCGCAATCTTTACTGCCTCTCTCGGCGCGCTCGCGGCAGCGGTCGTAGCGGGGCGGGCCATGCGAGTGCCGCCTCCGGTTCACGTGGTGGTCGGCGACGACGGGCAGCTCTCTGCGGTGCTGCGCGGTGGAGGCTCGCGCACCGACCTAGCACCCGGTTTTGCAAACGTCGCTGAACCGGAATGCAGCTTCGACGGCATGGACCTGCTCTTCGCCGGTAAGAGAACCCGGACCGATGCGTGGCAGATATGGGAAGTGCGCCGGGACGGATACGGACTGCGCAGGGTGACCACCTCATCCGGCGATTGCCGCGCCCCACACTATCTCCCACAGGGGCGACTCCTCTACACCGCCCACACCGCGGATGGCGACAGCTTAATGACCGCCGACCTCGGGTCGGGAACTGCGGAACCGATTACCCCCCTGCCGGAGCCGATCGCGTCAACAGCCGTTCTTCCTGACGGACGGGTACTCTACGAACGGGGCGGCAACTGGCTTACCGTGAATAACGATGGCACCGGAATGGGCGCATGGAGCGGCACCGATGAGGAAGCGCGGCGATATGCGCTCCGATTCCCGGGCGGCTCGCTGCTAACCGCGCCGCGCCCTGCGCCCGCAGCCCACGTCAGCGTCACGGGATTCAAGAAGTCTCCGACGGGGCTCCTCTTCTGTCTATCGGTCTACAACTCGACCAATCCAGCGCTTCGGGCGCTGCCGGACGGCTCCGCCCGCAAGGTGCGCTTTCTGGCCGATGGACGCGCCGACAGCATTCTGGGAGAGGCTCCCGTCGAGCGAGATGGCTCGTTCCTCGTGCGGCTGCCTGCGGATAGGCCACTGAGGATGCAGATCCTGGACATCGCCGGTCGCGTGCTTGCCGAGGATAAACAGTGGATCTGGCTGCGTGCGAATGAGAGCCGCGGATGTATCGGCTGCCACGAATCTCCCTCGCTCGCGCCTCAAAACCGGGTTCCAATCGCGTCGCTCACTCTGCCGCACGACGTTGGAATCTCCCCGGGCGCTCGCTCAACAGGAGGCCCGCGATGAAGCTCAACCGTCGGCGAATTATGATCGGAGTCATTACGGCCTCCCCGCTGCTTCTGATTCCCGCGGCGCTCTTCCACCAGTGGGGAACCGCCCATGTCCTGGCGATGACCGGTGATCCCCGGTGGCAGCCCGATTGCGCCGCCTGCCATGTCAAAGCCGGGATCAAGCCGACATTCGGTCACATCCAGGAACCGGGTTACCGATCACCCCGCTCGCTCGCCGTGTCACCGGACGGCGCAAGACTCTATGTAGTTGCATCAACGGCAGATCGGCTGTTAGTGGTCGATACCAGCACTTCGGCGCTCCTGGGCGAAGTACCCGTTGGCTCCCGACCGCACGGGGTCTGCCTCTCGGTCGATGGCGCGCGCGCCTACGTGTCGAACCGATATGGCGGCTCTGTTACGGAAGTGGACACCGTGGCGCTTCGGCCCCTCCGAACCTTCACCGTGGGCGAAGAGCCGGGTGGCCTGGCAGTTGCTCCAGATGGCCAGAAGCTGTTCGTAGCGAACTCACTCTCGAACGACATCTCCGTCATCGACCTCGTCTCCGGTCAGGAGAC
>JBBRJW010000658.1:0-2541 GCA_038218705.1 Chthonomonadales bacterium
GACGCCGCTTTCCGAAGCCCAGAAAGAGCGCGAGCTGGAGCGTGCAGAGGAGGAGCCACTGCGAAACATGTGCGTGAATGGCCACGCCGCCAGCTACTGCCCTCAGAACGAAGCCTGCCGCAATTACAAAGACATCGAGAAGCACGACATGCTTCAGCCGCACGCAGTAGGCAACCTGCAGAACGAGATAGGCGGCCACGATGAGCGCAAACAGCGGGCCCAGCGCATAGCCGCCGACGAGAGCAGCGATCGCGAGAAGAGCGGCGGCCACCCATGCAGCGCCCGCGGGAAGCGCCCCGGAAGCGATCGGGCGATGGCACTTGGTTGGATGCTGGCGATCCTGCTCAACGTCCAGCAGGTCATTGAAGAGATAGACGCTGCCGCAGGCGACCACAAAAAGCAGAAACGCAAGGACCGACTTGATAAGGTCGGCGAGCACAAACGCTCGGCCGGCGAAGACCAGCGCGGCGAACACAAACAGGTTCTTGGTCGCCTGCTTGGGGCGTGTCGCCTTGAAGACCGCGAGCGCAATTCCAGGCAGCGTTACCGGTTGAGCTGCCAGCGGTTCGCGAAGAGCGTTTCTCATTTGCGGGCTTCTTCAGCCATGCGGGCCGCCAGACCGCTGGTCGAGCGCCCGCCGACGAATGGCAGCGTCACGACATCGCCACCGAAGCCGCGCACAATGGGCGTTTCCGGCATGTCGTCAACGCAGTAGTCTCCGCCCTTGGCGTGGACCGCCGGGCGAACGGCGCGCACGAAGGCTACGGGGGTGAGCTCATCGAATACCACCACGTAGTCGACACAGGCGAGGGCTGCCAATACCTCGGCGCGCTCCGACTCCGGGACGAACGGGCGCGAGACGCCTTTAAGGGCGCGAGTGGAGCGATCGCTGTTGACACCTACTACGAGCAAATCGCCGAGGGCGCGCGCGGCCTGAAGATATCGGACGTGGCCGACATGGAGAAGGTCGAACACGCCATTGGTCGTTACAATGCCCCGCCCCTGCTCACGATGGGCCTCGAGCTCACCGTCGAGCTGCGCGAGGCTGGGCGCTACGATACCCAAGTTGGGTTGCCTCTTTCCTAGAGATCTTCGCCCAGATATGGGCCATAGAACCTCTTTACAAATGCCTGATAGTCGGCGTTGGCAACGATCGGGCGCCACCAGGACTCGTTGTCTACGTACCACTTTACGGTGGCTTCGAGTGATCGGTCGAAATCGTAGGCCGGCTTCCACCCGAGCGCTTTCAGCTTCGACGCGTCGATACTGTAGCGCCTGTCGTGCGCTCCGCCCCGTGGATCCCCAATTTGCTTGATAAGGCTCTCCGGCTTGCCGAGAAGGGCGAGGAGTCGGTGGGCAATCTCAATATTCGTCAGTTCGCCATCCGACCCGATGTTGTAGGCCTCGCCGTTCTCTCCATGCTGCAGGGCGTGATCGATGCCCGAGCAGTGGTCCATCACGTAGACCCAATCGCGAACCTGTAGGCCCGAGCCGTAGAGCGGCGCTTTGCGGTTGTCGATCATGCGAGTGACGAAGAACGGTATGAGCTTCTCGGGGTACTGGAACGGGCCGAAGTTGTTGCCGCACCGGGTAATCACCACCGGGGCCTGGTAAGTTACGAAGTGGGCGCGCGCCTGCATCTCGCCGCCGGCTTTGCTCGCAGAGTAGGGCGTGTTGGGCTCGATCGGGCTCTTCTCGGTAAAGCTGCCCTGGTCGATTGTGCCGTAAACCTCATCCGTGGAGACATGCAGCATCCGTTCGATTCCGTGGCGGCGCGCAGCGTCGAGCAGGACAAAGACGCCGTGGACGTCGGTTTGAATGAAGCTGCCGGGGTCCAGAATGGAGCGATCATTGTGCGATTCGGCCGCAAAATTGACGATGTGGGTGACACCCTCGGCTTCAATGATGCCGTTTACAACCGTCTCATCCTGGATCTTGCCCGGATAGAAGCGAAAGCGCGGGGACGCGCCCGCCCCGTCGGCGAGGTTGTATACCTCGCCGTCGTGGTCCGCGCTCGCGCACCATCGCCCTGCGCCGCCGTGGGCCTTGCGCAGGTCCGCCATCGTGGACAGGTTGCCGGCATACGTGAGCGCGTCCAGCGCAATCACGCGATCCTCGCTGCGTTCCAGCACGTATCGGCAGTAGTTGCTTCCTATGAACCCCGCTCCTCCGGTAACGAGCAGCGTTCGCTTCATAGCTTGAACTCCGAGTCGATCTCCTCGTGGCGGATCTCGTCGACAGGCTCCTTCTTTCCGCGGCCAGCATAGAGCTGATCCGGGAAGTTGAGCACATATGCGTCGGCATCTCCGATGTTTCGATAGGCGTGTACGACTCCCGGAGGTACCACCATAAAGAGCGGATTCTCCTCGCCGGCGATAATCAGCTGCCGAACGCGGTCCAGGCCCGGCCGGTTTTCCCAGAGCGTCACTTCATATGCTCCGGAGAGGAACGCGAACCCGTCCGACTGGGCGCGGTGCTCATGCGGGCCCCGTGCAACGACGGGGCGTGTGACGGAGAGGTAACCCATTGCGGGCGAAAAGT
>JBBRJW010000659.1:0-2540 GCA_038218705.1 Chthonomonadales bacterium
GCTTCGCTACTACGCGGGCGTTCCGGCCGAGACTGCTGCCGGAGTTGCCGGTGCCGCTCGCCAGCAGGTTGCGGATAATCTGCTGGTCTTTATGCACTGGTGCTTTGTGATGGCGCATTTTGAGCGGGAGCTCTACCGCGACCCGGAGAAGGACCTGAACACGCTCTGGTGGGATATGGTCGAGAAGTATCAGCGCGTGCGGCGGCCGGACAATCGGAGCAGCGCGGACTGGGCGGCGAAGATTCACCTCGCCAGCTCGCCGGTCTACTATCACAACTACCAGCTCGGCGAGATGCTCGCCTCTCAGCTTCTCCACCACCTCCGCGCGGTTGAGCTGCAGGGCGAGGATGCAGACGCCCTCGTGACAAGCCCGAAGGTCGGCCGATGGCTTCAGGGAGAGCTTTTTGCGCCAGGCGCGCTGAGGCCGTGGGAGGAGTGGCTCGAACACGCAACCGGCGAGGCGCTGAATCCGGCATACTTCATCGATCAGCTTGCCGGACGGGATGCCTAGCCCGCCCACTGAGCCCCGACAGCCCGATGCACCTATTCGCTATTGGGGCGCCGCGAGGCGCCTCAATAACGAGTCTGAACACTGCCCGGCGGCCCGGTCTACTCTACGGTGACGCTCTTGGCCAGGTTGCGCGGCTGATCGATGTCGCAGCTACGGGCGTGGGCCACATAGTAAGCGAGCAGCTGCATCGGCACCATCGAAAGCACCGGCATCAGTGCGTCCACCGTGTTCGGAATGGGGATTACGCCGTCCGCACAGTCCGGCGCCAGATCGCCCTCCCGCAGTACCGTTACCACGAACCCGTCTCGTGCCTTTACCTCTTTCAGGTTGCTCACCATCTTATCGTTCGTGGCCGGCTGAGTGCAGAAGCCAATCACCGCCACGCCGGGCTCCACCAGGGCGAGCGGTCCATGCTTTAGCTCGCCCGCGGCGTACGCCTCTGCATGCAGGTATGAGATCTCCTTTAGCTTGAGGGCGGCTTCCAGGGAGCTCGCGTGGTCGTAGCCGCGGCCCAGGAAGAAGAAGCCGGTACAGTTCGCCATGGAGCTGGCCAGGGCCGCCACCTCGGGCTCGCGCTCCAGACAGCTTTCGAGCTGTGCGGGGAGGGCCTGCAGTGCGGCGACGAGCTCTCGGTGCGCGGCCCCTCCCACCTCGGCGAGCGGCTGCGACGGATCGAGCTGAGCGAGGTACAGGCAGAGGAGCGCGAGGGCCGTGAGCTGAGCCAGGTAGGCCTTGGTTGAGGCGACGCCGATCTCGGGCCCGGCCTGCGTGAGCATGACGAAATCGGCATCCCGCGCGAGCGTGCTGCCCACTACGTTCACGATGGCGAGTGTCGTCGCGCCCCGCGCGCGGGCCTCCCGCATCGCGGCAAGCGTGTCGGCCGTCTCGCCCGATTGGGAGATGAGAACGACCAGCGTCCCCTCGTCGACGAGGGGATCACTATAGCGGAATTCGCTGGCGATCGAGACTTCCGTGGGGCGGCGGAGCATCTGCTCAAACATCCGCTTGCCAACCATACCGGCATTATAGGCAGTGCCGCACGCCACGATGGCGATTCGTTGGAGACCCGCCCACTGCGCGCTCGTGAAATTGAGGTCGGGAAGCACAATCTCGCCGGATTCCGCGATTCTTCCACGCAGTGTGTCACGCACGGTGCGGGGCCCCTCGTGAATCTCCTTCAGCATGAAGTGGGGATATCCGCCCTTCTCAGCCGCGGCGTCGTCCCACGTGACGTCGAGCGGCTCGCGCAGCACAGGGGCTCCGGTGATGTCCGTCACGGTCACAATGTCAGGAGTGATTGTCGCGAAATCACCATCGTTCAGCAGAATTACGCGGCGGGTATAGCGCATCACTGCTGGAATGTCGGAAGCGAGGAAGTTCTCACCCTCACCGAGCCCGACCACCAGTGGGGAGTCCTTGCGGGCCACGTAGATGGCGTCGGGCGTATCCTGCAGGAGCACGGCGATGGCATATGAGCCCGTAACACGGCCGACGGCCCGCCGGATCGCGTCGGCCGCGCGCACCACGGGGTCTCCTGCGCCATTTGGAAGCGCCGCGAGGCTCGCCTCTATCAGGTGCGCCAGAACCTCGGTGTCGGTCTCGGATGTGAAGCGATGTCCTTCGGAGGAGAGCTGGTGGCGCAGCTCTGCGTAGTTCTCAATGATACCGTTGTGCACCACTGCGACGCGGCCGGTGCAGTCCCGCTGCGGATGCGCGTTCGCTTCCGTCGGGCGGCCATGCGTGGCCCACCGGGTATGCGCGATGGCCACCGTGGCGTCTGCGCCAGCATCCGCAAGCTCGCGCTCGAGATTGGCGATCCTGCCGGTGGCTCGAACGACTCTGATGTGCGTGCGGTTCGGGAAGGCAACTCCCGACGAGTCGTATCCCCGGTATTCCAGCCGCTTCAGATTGGTGAGGGCGATAGCCACCGCCGGACGCGAACCGATGTAACCTGTAATGCCGCACATAATGGGCAGCTCCTTCGAATAATCGTGAAAGGGAGCTCAGGCGAGCCTCCCTGCTGGCAGGT
>JBBRJW010000660.1:0-2536 GCA_038218705.1 Chthonomonadales bacterium
ATGACCTCTGCGGCCGATGCGCCGAGGCTCTCACTGCCCGATAGGGCAATCAGTCAGGAGCATACACCCCATGGCCGCGATGCCAAAGCGAACCGATATCGATGTAAAGAAGTTTCACGCGATCCTCACGAAGGAGAGCGAGCGGCTGCGGGCCCTCCACGGCCGGCAGCGGGCAGCTATTCTGGAGGAGAGCATCGACGACAGCGAGAACGAACAAGCCAGCTACAGCACCCTTGATCCGGCCGAAAACATGGATACGGGCGCTGTTCTGGCCGACCAGGAGCGCGAGATGGCGCAGGATGAGAATTTGCAGTACGAGCTGCAGGCCATTGACCACGCTCTCAGCAGAATTGAGAGCGGCGACTACGGGATCTGTGAGGTAACAGGGCTTCCAATCCCGATCGAGCGGCTGCGCGCGCTTCCATGGGCAGTGACAGTTGTCGACGCGAGCTGAGCTGCCAATGACTCCACTAACATCAGCACCTTTGCTTGCACCGGCGCCCTGCTGTACCCGAAGCCAGGAATTCCGCCAATGACCATGGAGACACCCGGCGTCTCGTTAGAGGCTGCTCCCTCCGCATCGATCGTGGGGGAGGGGCTGCGGCCAGCCATTTTCTACCTGGTGGTGGCGGCGGTCTTCGTGATTGACCAGCTCACAAAGTCCGCCATTCAGCGCTCGCTCCGGTTCGAGGAGTCGCGCCCACTCATCGGCAGCGCTTTTGCCCTGACACTGACACACAACAGCGGCGGCGCGTGGGGGCTTCTGCCTCACGGGAACGTCCTCTTCATCGCGTTCGCGTCGGCCGCGGTTCTGCTGCTCGCGCTTGCTTATCATCGTATGGCGCGTACCGAGGCAGTAGTGGCCACCGCGTTCGCGCTCGCGCTCGGAGGCGCATTTGGCAACCTGCTCGACCGGCTTCGCTATGGCTACGTGATCGATTTCCTGGATGCGCGCATCATCCGCTGGCCGGTCTTCAATCTGGCGGACACAGCCATCACCTGCTCTATCCTGCTGCTGATGTTCCACTTTATCCGCTCGGACCGCGCCATCGTCTCGCAGCCGCCCTCCGTCCCGCCGACAAGCCCGGGTACGGACGAGCCGCGCCCGACCGGGTAGGCGCCGGCGTTAGAAAGCCCACTATGCGTCCCATTCTGTTTCACATCGGCACGCTCCCGGTTCGCTCGTATGGCACGATGATCGTGATCGGCTTTCTGGTCGGTCTGTGGAGGGCAATGCGGCTCTGCGCCCGACGAATGGCGAACGAGCCGGAGGGCTCACCGAGACGCATCCATCCAGACGCGGTCTTCGATCTGGGCATCACAGGGCTGCTTCTGGGGCTGGTGGGGGCTCGCATACTCTTCGTGATCCTGGACTGGGGCAGCTTCGCGCAGCGGCCCGCAGAGGCGTTTAAGATCTGGACCGGCGGACTCTCGCTGCACGGGGGGATGCTTGCGGGGATTCTCTTTCTGGTGGCGTTCTGTCGGAAGCGAAAGCTCTCAACTCTGGCGGTGGGCGACATTGGCGCAACTTCCTGGGCCATCGCCTACGCTATCGGGCGGATCGGGTGCCTGCTGAACGGCTGCTGTTACGGCGGCCAGTGCGACCTGCCCTGGGCAGTGCGCTTTCCAGACGAGCTCCATCCCGGCCACCTGACCTTGCCCAGCCATCCGGTGCAGATCTACGCCACGCTCTTCAATCTGCTCTTCTTCGCGATTCTCGTGCGCTGGGAAAAGCGTTCCCGCGCAGACGGCGAGCTCTTCTACGGATACATCGGGCTCTATGGCTTCTACCGATTCGTAGTGGAGTGGTTTCGCGTTGGTGGCACCGCGGAGTTCATCCCGGGCTTTGGCCTGACGCTGACCCACGTGGTGAGCCTGCTGATGATGATCGCCGGGGCCACGGGCATTGTACTGGTGCGCCGCCGCCATATGATTTACGCCGACTCGCCTCAACTGCCCGCCTCAAGGCCCGTCACCCCAACCCCGTAGCGGAAACGTCACCAGGCAGGTAGAATGAATGAAGTGAATCGCCAAGCGGCTGCCGTCAGTATCTGGAACGGACCACGTGTAATCTGGTCGTGGCACCGGACTATGGAGGATCGTAGTACTATCAACGGAACGGGGAGATCTTACGCTGAACAGAGCAATTGCGCTGAAGCCCGTCGATCGTCGTCTCATAGTTTTGACAAGTGACGCTCCCTCATCCTGGCGGGACCAGAGCGGCGCCCGGTGATCTCACGATACCATGCTGGACGGGCCACTGAGCAGGTTCTCGCTGAGCGTAAGTCAAGACTGCGATAACCGCGAAACCCGGCAAAAACCGTGTAGGTTATCGCATCGGTCTTGAGATTGAGCGGCGTCTTATTGAGGAGCTATTTGCGAAATATTTGCGGTGCAGCGATTGGGGTGTGACTCACTTTTGTGGCAGGGCTATGCGACCATGCGATCTATGGGCGGCGCGTAGGAGGCCTTTCGGGCAAGAAGATGCAGCATGCTCTCTGCTCCCTCCCGGCCCCATCGCATCCCTGCACGCTTC
>JBBRJW010000661.1:0-2528 GCA_038218705.1 Chthonomonadales bacterium
CTCACGCCCGGCGTCTGGGCGCTCATAGCTGTCGCCGGTGCGCTGTTCGGCCTGACGAGTCTGCTCTTCGGGGAATTGACGCACACCATCGGTCACTATGCCAGGAGCTGGATCCAGCGCCCGTGGCTTCGGCCGGCTGCAGGCGGCTGTATTCTGATCGCCCTCACGGCACTGGTTGGAACACGGGACTATCTCGGGCTCAGCCTTCCGCTGATCGCGCGGAGCTTCCAACCAGGGGCTGTTCTCAGGGGCGCATTTGCGCTCAAGCTGCTCTTCACCGCAATCACCCTGGGCACGGGGTTCAAAGGCGGCGAGGTGACGCCCCTCTTCTGCATTGGCGCGGCGCTCGGCGCGGCGTTAGCCCATGCCACGGGACAGCCAACCGGCTTCTTCGCGGCGCTCGGGTTTGTGGCGGTCTTCGCCGGCGCGGCCAACACGCCTCTCGCCTGCATTGTGATGGGTATCGAGATCTTCGGGAGCCGGCTCGCAGTTCCCCTCGGCGCAGTGTGCATTGTAAGCTACGTGCTCTCCGGGCACCGCGGCATCTACCTCTCGCAGCAGGTAGGGCAGTCGAAAGCGCATGGCGTTCAGGTGACCGATGGCGCGAGCCTTCGCGAAGCTCGCGCGGGCAAGCTGAAGGTCCGCTTCACGCGCGGCCCGTTCGCGGCCCGTTCGATCTTGCCTGCGGAGCCCTCCGCGCCCTCGGAGCGCGTCGACCCGCCAGCACCGACGCACTAAGCCACGCCGACGCCTGCCCCACCCTACAGATACACAACGAGGCTCTGGCAGCTTGCTCCGCCAGAGCCTCGCTCTGCATGTCACATGATCGGCGGGTCTACCCAGCCGAAAGCCTACAGGCCCGAAGCCGAGTTCAGAACCGCCTAGGCGCTGGTAAAGTCGCCGGTCTTGAACGGCGAGTTGTCGATCGTCCACATGTTCGTCTGCGTCCCGCCGCCAACTGCTTCGTTGGCGATTCGGGATGGCTTGATTGTCTCTGCATCGCCATCGCCGAAGAGGAAGTTGCGGATGCCAGTATTCTGAAGTTTTCTCTTCCGAAAACAGCGTAAAATGCGCGCCGAGTGCGAACCGCCCCGGTTTCCATTTCCGAGATACAAAAACCGAACTCGAACCATCATTCCGCGAAACATTGCTTGACACTTCGGCTTTCCAGCGATATAATAGCGGCAAACAGACTGCGATTGCTTGCGGGATAGATTGCCAGAACTTGCAGCGCCATCCGCGGATTCAAGGCGTAATCATCTCCCGCTCCCGCCGTGATCGGCGGTGCGAAACCGGGCGCCGGGGCCAGACGAGTGCGGGCTTGAGCCGGTGGAGATGCGCAATGAAGGGAGTACCGCCGCCTTGCCTTGCAGCGAACCCTCCGCCCGTTCACTCCCCACCAGCCTCTCGTCAGCGTTCGCCCCCCGCCCTGCCAGCTGTGCCGCCACCAGGCAGACACCACCCGGCCGCTTCGCTCCGCCGGCCGTCGACCCGCTCTCATGTTCGCTATGCATGCGTTACCGGTTCTGCAATGAGTGCTTCAGCCGGCCAGGCTTGGTAGAGGTCACCGTCACCCTCCAGCGGGCAACAGACGGAAAGGCGGAAGGTCCGCCCGCCTCGCGAGAAATACCTCGCTGACAGTTGCTGGCGTACCCTGGCCGCCATTGGCGAGGCAGTGACTGAAGACCTGCATCGAACGCACGGAGATGAAGATGCATTCAACCACGAATTACATCTGGCTACTGTGCGCTCCGCTGATGGCGGCCTGTCCGGTAGCCCTGAGAGCGCAGGAGGCTACGTCCCCGGCCCCGCCTCCCACTCCCTGGATTATCCCGGGGCGCGCGATGACCTTTACTCCCGAGCAGGAAGCGCGGGCGCGGGCAGAAGCGGAGCTTCGGCGACAAGCTGATCAAGAGGAGCGCATGGGGAAAACATGCGCGGCAGCCGGGCAGACAGCGGAAGCCGAAGCTCACTTCCGCAAAGCCATGGAGCTCGACTATTCAAGCATCGACGCCGAGCATGATCTGGCGCAGCTGCTGGCCCGGCTGGGGCGAAACAAGGAGGCAGCCGCTCTCTACAAGGGTATCCTCGCCTGCCGCACCGGTCGTAAAGTGAAGATGCCCGCCCGTTCGAGCGCCACGGGGAGTAAGAGTGGGCGTGCTTCCTTTGTCACGGTGGGAAGCTCGATCGCCCGCGACCCTCGCCTCGAATGCGAGTACGCGCTGGTACTCATAAAGCTTGGATACTGGGACACGGCCTGCGAAGTATGGGAACAGGCGATGCGCGATACTGTACAGATACCGGGCGAGCTATCCGACGAAGTCGCCTACGGGACCCATGACCAGAGCCAGATCATCGACTATCAGAACACGCACCGCCGCTTCAGTGACGAGCGCTTTGCTCCCGACAACCTTCGGAAGAAGGAGATGGAGGCGCTCTGCCACGGGGTGATCTCAGAGTACGGCACGTTCGGCTACCCGACTATCGACGCCGAGTACCTCTCCCATCTGGAAGCGGCGATCAAGGCC
>JBBRJW010000662.1:0-2515 GCA_038218705.1 Chthonomonadales bacterium
CATCCCGCCGACCTTGCCGACGCCATGCTCTATCTCTCGCCAGACGAGAGCAGGCGGATCTTCACCCTCCTGGATACGGCAGAAGCGGCGGAAGTGCTGGATGAAGTGGATGCCACCACGGAAGCCAACCTTTTGCAGGGAACAAGCGCCGACCGACTTGCGGACATTCTAAAGGAGCTTCCCTCGGACGAGGGCGCAGATATCGTAGGCAGCCTGGATAGCGCCAAAGCGGAGAGTGTCCTCTCCCTGGCCGACCGGGAGACGGCTCAGAACATACGCGCGCTGCTGGCCTACCCGAAGGATACCGCCGGCGGCATTATGTCCATCGGCTTTGTGGATGTACCCGAAACGGCGACACAGGTCGAAGCCCTCCAGCGTTTTCGGGAGAAGACGGAGGCGGAACACATCTTCTACGTGTATGCGGTCGATGCGGAAGGGCGGCTGAAGGGCAGCGTTGACCTGCGCCGCCTGTTGGCCGCAGCGCCTTCAACCCCCGTTCGGGACCTGATGCACCCGGACGTGATCGTTGTTCCGCCGACCTGCGATCAGGACCAGGTTGCCAGTATTTTTGCGCGCTACGATCTCACGGTCCTTCCCGTCCTCGATGTTGTTCCCAAGGGCAGGATCATCGGCGTGATTACTGCCGATGACGTTATCGACGTGATTCAAGCAGAGGCGGACGAGGATGTCGCCCGCATGTCCGGCTCTGACGCGCAGGAGCTGGAGAACAAGACGCCCCGGCAGGTAGCGATGCTGCGGATGCCCTGGATCATGGCGACTCTCGGCATCGAGCTGCTGGCGAGCTTTGTGATTCACTTCTTCAACGGGACGCTCACCAAGTACATTCTGCTGGCGAGCTTTATGCCGGTGATCTCCGCGATCAGCGGCAACACCGGACTGCAGTCGGCAGCCATCATCATCCGCGGGCTCTCGTCTGGCCACGTGCAGCTTTCGCACTGGCGGCATGCCGTGGCGCGCCAGGTGATGACCACCGTTATCCTGGGGGGCGCGTGCGCGCTCGCGCTGGGCCTGATCGCCGGCATCTGGGACAGGCACTGGGTATTTGGCATGGTGGTGTTCCTGGGGATGTTCATATCGGTAAACATCGCGGGCGTGGTCGGAACCATTGTCCCGCTGCTTTCCAAGCGGGCAGGGTTCGACCCGGCTCTAACCGCGGGCCCCTTCGAGACCGCTTTTCAGGATGTCATTGGCATCAGCATCTTTCTCAGCCTGGCAGCCGTCATGCTGCGACTACTGCGATAGGAATCGCGCTGCTGCCGGGGCCGCCTGTTGCCGCCCCGGTATCCATAGGGCCACTGCTGGCTCTCGTTCTTCGAAATCGCGATGGCGCGCTTCGGGGTGGGCCAAAGCCGGGGGGACCGCGTCGTTCGACGCGGCCCCCCCGTAAGCGCAATCAGAATCCCCGTGTCTACCGCCAGAAGTACGACCAGGCGTAATGAAGATCGACGGTCTGGCCGGGCGGCAACGTGACCTCCCACTTCACCCGGCCTACCCCGTTGAAGTGGCTCCACCAGTTAGGCCAGCTGTACCAGTTCCACCAGGTCGGCATCTCTGTGCTGGGCGAGTAGTCGTCGTCCTCAAGGGTATTCACCATCTGCGACTTCCCGTTGTGATCGGCGCGCCCGACACTGCCGAGCACGCTGCGGCTAACCTCCACCAGAACCGGCTTCTCCTCGTAGTTCGAGAGGGAGATGTCGCCGGCGAGATCGACGCGCCCATACTGATCGCCCTGCCAGCTCGCCGCATTGGGAGTCCGCACGCTCTCCTTGTCGGTCTTCTTAACCTTGATGTTCAGTGCGGGCGTCAGGTCGAGGTCCGCATTGCCTCCCGCAGGCGCGTAGGTCATGAGCGACTGCGCCACAATCTTGCCGCCGCTCATGAGGATGGCCGGCGCAGTGGTGAGCGGGACCTTTGTGTCATTGGTAAGACAGATCTTGTGCATCACCTTCGGAGCATTCAGCAGCCGCAGCGCCTCCTGCTGCTCTGAGTTCAGGCTGGGCCGGAAGTCGCGTGGAGGCGAGAACGGGAGGTCGAGGGTGTACTTATCCCGATAGGGCATGGTGAACTCGGCAATCGGGAGCATCATCCTCTGCCCCTTCTTCAGGGAGATGTGCTTTACCGTAAAGATGTAATTATCTTCGTTCTTCGCGCCGCCGATCATCTCCGGGCCCGCCGGCGCCGCAGTTGCCGGCGCCCGTCCGCTCATTCCGCCGTAGGCGACCTGGCTCATCATACTGTTGCTGAAAGCAATCGCGGTCTGGCTGCCGGAGCTGAAGAGCGGCGAGAGCTGCGCGACGGTCTGCTGCAGCGAGATCGGATCGACCATGTCCTTGAACGCAAAGGAGGGCACGCCGATCACCAGGTTTGCCGTGACGTCGTCCAGATCGGTCAGCTCATTCACGAGAGTGGCCTGCATCTCTACCTTCGCCTTGCCCGCGCCGTCGAGAGTGACGCGGTAAGCCGGTATCCAGCGGACGCCTTTCTGCAGGTAGAC
>JBBRJW010000663.1:0-2513 GCA_038218705.1 Chthonomonadales bacterium
GAGCTCCAGAACGTGATCGAGCGAGCCGTGATTGTGTCTCCGGGGCCGCTCTTGAAGATCCCCCTGGAGGTGCTCAAGACAAAGACGCGACAGTCAGATCACGCAGCCGGTAGTCTCGAAAATGCTGACCGGCAACACATCATTCAGGTCCTAAATGAAACCAACTGGGTGCTATCCGGCACGAACGGCGCCGCTGCGAGACTCGGCCTGAAGCGTCCGACCCTTCAGTTTCGGATGAAGAAGCTAGGCATCACTCGTCCCCAATAGTGGAGTCCCGTGCCAGCCGGCTGGCACCCGCCAGCACGTCGGCATTGGCAGGTGGACTGCCCCACTCTTTCTAGACTCCGGTCCTCCGTCTCATCAACAAGATAGGGTAGTCCGTCATACCGACAGACGTGGCATCCGGCGTGCAACGAGAGCAAGCGGAGAATCGACAGCCAATGCTGAGAATAACCGTTGATGCTCGAGGCCCGGCGCTCCACCTGAAACTCGAAGGAAAACTCGCGGGAGCCTGGGTCATAGAGCTGGAGCGTTGCTGGCGTTCACATTCCGTCGACTTCCCGCGAAGGGATCTCATCGTGGATTTGACAAGCACCGATTTCGTCGATCTGGCGGGCAAATACCTACTGACACTCATGCACCAGGGCGGCGCAAAATTCACCGCCTGCACGCCGGTTATGAAGGACCTGGTGGCCGAGATTGCCGGCACCCCCGAAGCGGAATCCAAATACCAGCCCACTGGGTGCGCTCGAAAGGAATCAAGGTCATGATCGCGTTCTTGTCTCAGGCAAATGGTCTCTGGTGCAGGCTCGTGCATCCGGCGCCCCGATGGCCAGTGAATGGCCCCTACGAACACCCGTCCTGCCTCCGCAGGTGTCCGGTCCCTTGGGCGAATCGCCCTCTATCCCATCCGGCGACATTAGCGCAGTCGTTCCCTTCAGAGGAAATCAGTGTCCGTCATGCACATTCCTGGTAACAATAGACCCGAGGAAGGCCGGCCGCGGCCACGCCGGCTGGCCGTTTGCGCCCTGCTGGCGCTGTCATCCAGCATGGCTGCGCTGGCACAGCCGTCTGCGGCCGCCGATGCACCCGGCATGCCCGTCGCAATCGATACGGCAAGCGTCGTCACGCTCGTGCGCGGCCGTAACCTCGAAGTACAGGCGAGCCGGGAAGGCATCACTACCGCGCGACAAAAGCTGGAGCAGGCCAAGGCGCTTCGCCTCGGGAAGATCGGCGTGGAGGCCTCTTACCTGAGGCTAAACAACCGTGTCGAAATCACTTCGGATCCAGTTCATGTGCCCCTCTTCGGAGGCGTGACGCTCGCAGTTCCTCCGGTCGTGCTGGCGCCACAGGACCTCATCCACGTCCAACTCCAGGCCGGGCTGCCGCTGTTCACCGGCGGGAAGATCTCGAATACCATCGCGCAAGCGCGGGCGGGCGAGAAAGCCGCCGAGGCACTTAGTGGCGACACCGAGGCGGAAGTCATTCTTCAGGCCGAGCGGCTTTACCTTGGCGTTCTGCTCTGCCGCGATGTTGTCCGGCTGAACGAGCAAGCGCTCGACTCTTACAGGCATCACCTGGAGCAGGCGCGCTCATCCCAACGCCTCGGCGTCGTAGCCATGTACGATGTCATCCGCGCCGAGACGGCCGTTGCCGAGCAGGAGAAGCGTCTAACGGAAGCGCGAAACCGCTACCAGCTCGTGGAGGCAGCGCTGCGAACCGCCCTCGATCTTTCCGAGCCCGTCGGAGTCGACATTGGCGGCACGCTCGTTGAGCCCCCCCCGCCTATGCTTCTGAGAGATGCTCAGGCCGCCGCCTTGGCTAGTCACGGCGGACTCGAAGCACTGCGACATAAGGTGAACGCACTGGAACGTGCCGAGAGGGTGGAGAAGGGCGACTACTTTCCGCAGATCGTCGCCATCGCCGGGAAGGAGACGGTGACGGGCAAGATGGCCCAAACCGATCCCAACTGGTTCGCCGGCGTGCGGGCGAGTTGGACCCTCTTCGATGGCGGCGCACGCCGCGCGAGAGTCTCAGAGAAGGCTTCCGAGATCGCGCGCGCCCGAATCGAGTTGCACCACGCGGAAGAACAGGTGCGACTGGCGGTTCGCAGCGCGCTGCTTGACTACGAGTCGCAGAAGAGCGGCTACGCGTCGGCCCGGAAGGCCGCGGAATTGGCTAAAGAGAGTCTGCGACTGGCTACAAAGCGTTTTGGAGTTGGGGCCGGTACCAGCCTCGAGGTGCTGGACGCAAACCTGTCGGTTACAGCATCCGAGACCGGAGTCCGTAGTTCGCTCTACAGCATGGATCTGGCTTACCTGCAGTTGCACCGGCACACCGGCGACATCGCTGAGGCCGCATCGAGGATGCAGAAATGAAGAGACAACGAAGACTTTGGATTACAGCGTCCGCTGGCGCGGTAGTGGTGTTGATTGTGGTGTTGCTCGCCGCACGTGCAGCCAAGGGCACAGCGCCGAAAGAAGAGCTGATCGAAAGCACGGTGGAGTGCGACG
>JBBRJW010000664.1:0-2506 GCA_038218705.1 Chthonomonadales bacterium
GGATGCGGCTCGACATCTGGTACCACGGCCGCGGTGAAACTTTGTCGGAGCTCGCCTTTATCGCGGAGCGTGAGCGCTCGAAAGGCGAGTTCGCGCCCGAGGGCGCTCTGGTGCTGCATCCCTATGGGCGCTACTGCAACGCTAACCGCTTCGCGGGAGAGGTCGACACTTTCGAAGCGCTCGATTCGGTTCGAAAGCGGTACGCGGTCGACGCGGCCCGAATATCCGTTCGCGGCTTCTCGATGGGCGGAGCTGCTTGCTGGCAGTTTGGCACGCACTTTGCCGGCGAGTGGGCCGCCATCGCGCCCGGAGCCGGTTTTACTGAGACGCCGCAGTTCACGGGAGCATTTCGCGACCCCATAAAGCCCTATTGGTTTCAGCAGAAGCTCTGGCACCTGTACGACAGCGCAGACTACGCCATCAACCTCTTCAATACTCCGACGACCGCCTACAGCGGCGAGCTGGATGGACAGCGGCAGGCAGCCGAGGTGATGAGCAAGGCGATGGCGGCCGAGGGTTTGACCCTCCAGCACATTATCGGGCCGGGCGCGCACCACTTCTATGAAGCGAATGCGAAGAAGGAGGTCGCCCGACTGGTGGACGAGGCCGTGGCGAAGGGCCGCAATGATGCCCCTGCTGTGGTGAAGTTCACCACCTGGACGCTGCGCTACAATCGCATGAAGTGGCTCACCGTGGACGGATTGGGCCACCACTGGGAGCGCGCGCGTGTTGAGGCAGCCGTCGAGCGGCCGGGCGCGATTCGCGTCACTACCTCGAATGTCACGGCGATCACACTCGACCCGCCAGAGCCGCTCGTTGCGAGAAGGGGCCGCGCCACCGTCACTCTCGATCGACAGCCGGTCACCATCACGGGCTACCCCGCGAGCTTCCACAAGGATGGCACGCGCTGGATGGTCGGAACCGTGCCCGTGCGCCCGAGGGATCGGAGCGCTGTCGCGTTCAACTCGCCAGTGCCCCTCCACAAACAGCATGGGCTTCAGGGACCCATTGACGACGCTTTCATGGATTCGTTCATCGTGGTTCGGCCGACCGGCCCACCCATGAATCCTGCTGTCGGTGCATGGGCGGCCGCAGAGATGAAGCACGCGGTCTCCGCCTGGCGCTCACAGTACCGGGGCGAAGCCATCGAGCGTGACGATCGGGCCGTGACGGCTGCTGACGTTGCGAATTCCAACCTGGTGCTCTGGGGCGATCCCTCCAGCAATGCGCTCATCGCGCGCATTCTGCCCCGGCTTCCGCTCCACTGGAGCGCCAGCACTCTGCGGATAGGTGGAGAGAGCTTCTCTGCAGCGTCCGTGATGCCGGTAATGATATACCCGAACCCTCTGAATCCCCGGCGCTACATTGTGCTGAACAGCGGCTTCACCTTTCGGGAGTTCGACTACTTGAACAATGCGCGCCAGAACGCCAAGCTTCCGGACTGGGCCATCATCGACATCGGCACCCCGCCGTCGTCGCGATGGCCAGGCGGTATCGCGGCGGCGAATTTCTTCGGAGAGTACTGGGAATTGCTGCCGAAGCACGCGCTCGAGATCGCCCAGCCTTAGGGGCCGGGCACAGGATGTGGGGGAGAGCACCGAGCCACTGTGGGCCGGCCTGGGCGATGGTCTCCTGTCATCCTGCTACGACTACTCCGGCCGACCACGCCGGAGCGGAGGAGGAAGATATGGGGCTGTCAATCAGGGGTCTTCTGTTCGTCGCGCTGCTCGGTCTGCTGGCTGCTGGCGCGGGAGCTGCGCCCGGACCGTTTGCACAGGCGAAGAGCCTGGCGCTGCACGGAGTGCGCGGAACCGCAGCGAGTATGCCGCGGTTCGGCAAGTTTGAATTAGCCGTCGATCTGGATGCCTCATTCGACAATCCATTCAACCCGGACGAGATCGATTGCTGGGCAACCTTCCACGCACCTGATAAGCGGTCCATCCGCGTAAACGCCTTCTACCATCAGGATTTTACGCGAGCTCTGCACGATAAGACTGAGGCGCTGACCGCGCAGGGAACTCCCGGCTGGCGAATTCGCTTCGCCCCCGACACCGTGGGCAGCTGGAGCTATCAGGTCTTCGCGAAGGATCGAAGCGGGCAGGTGAGCGGGGAAGTCGGGCGTTTGGCCGTAACGACCTCGAATGATCCGGGCTATGTCCGGCGCTCGGTAAGAAACCCGGCGGCCTTCGCGTTTCAAGGCGAGAAGCCATTCTTCCCGGTCGGTGAGAACATGTGCTGGGCCGGAAGCCGTGGGGTCTCAGATTATGAGACCTGGCTTCCAGACTTCAGCAAGGCGGGAGGCGACTGGATTCGATTCTGGATGTCCAGTTGGAATTGCGCCCTGGAGTGGAGCGAGACGCCATCGAACGACTGGCGCAGCGGTAAGTATTATGGTGTCGGCGTCTATAGTCTGGACAACGCATGGAAGCTCGACGCGATCCTCGATCTGGCGGAGCGAAATGGTGTCTACACCATGCTCTGCCTCGGCACATACGGTGAGTTCAAG
>JBBRJW010000665.1:0-2499 GCA_038218705.1 Chthonomonadales bacterium
GCCCGCTCGTCGATTCAGAACCTGTAAAGGAGAGCTATGGACCACCCCGCCGCCGACATTTCGTTCGACGCGCATCTGCTCCGCGACCCCTCCCGGGCCTTTGCGCGGGAGTGGCTGGATACAAATGGCATTGGTGGATACGCCGCTGCAACGCTGGGTGGAGCAAACACCCGCCGGTACCATGGGCTTCTGGTCGCCGCGCTCAATCCGCCCGCCGGGCGGGCGGTGCTCCTCTCCAGGATCGAGGAGCGGCTGGTCTTCGTATCGCCGGGCGGGACCGTTGTTGGCGATTACTCCCTCTCAGCCAGCTTCTTCCCGGGAGTTATCTCTCCCGAGGGATACAGAACGCTCGACTCGTGGGAGAGCCTGCCTGCGCCGAAGTGGGTGTGGCGGCCCGCAGAGAACGTCGCGATCGAAAAGACCGTCTGGATGCAGCACGGCCAGAATAGGGTGATGATCTCCTATCGGCTTCTGGAGGCCCCGCCCAACTGCGCGGCCCGTCTGGAGCTTACTCCGCTGGCAGCATGGCGCGATTTCCATAGCGAGATGCGGGCGTGCGACCCGCCGCCGGTGGAGTGGCTGGACGCAGTGGAGGGAGAGCCCGCGATGCTCCGCTTCACGCTCCCGGTGATCGAGAAAGTGACCGTGGAGCCGACCCGATTGGAGCTGCGCCTCGTCCGAATGGACGGCTCCCCTGCGCCACATACCGCCTTTCACGCACATCCAGATTGGTACTACCGTTTCCAGCACCCGCGCGAGCTCGAGCGCGGACTGGAGGGCGAGGAGGATCTCTTCACCCCGGGCACCTGCGTACTGCCGCTGAACGCCGGGGAAGAGCGCGTGGTCGGGGCCACTGCATCCGCGGCAAGCAGCGCGCCCGTAGAGGCGGTCGCCCCACAGACCACGTGGGACGATCGGATCGAACGCCAGAGCAGGCTTATGCTGAAGGTCGGTATGGAGGATGCCTTTACCCGGCGCCTGGCGCTCGCCGCGCAATCCTTTATTGTGGAAGCGGCCGGCAGACGCACCAGTATTATCGCCGGATACCCCTGGTTCGCCGACTGGGGCCGGGATACCATGATCGCGCTACCGGGTCTCTGCCTCGCCACAGGTCGGCCCGAGCTCGCCCGCGAGATCCTTCTCTCGTTCGCAGAGTGGGTCGACGGCGGGATGCTGCCCAATCGCTTCCCGGACGTTGGCGAAACGCCTGAATACAACACCATCGATGCCACGCTCTGGTACTTCGTCGCGATCTGGCGCTACCTTGAGGCGACCGATGATATCGCCCTGCTGCGCGACCGCCTCTGGCCCGTGCTCGTCGACATCGTGAAGGCCCATTTCGCCGGAACTCGATACAATATCCATGTGGATCCAGCCGACGGTCTGCTCTACGGAGGGCAGGAGGGCGTTCAGCTCACCTGGATGGACGCGAAGGTCGGCGATTGGGTGGTGACTCCCCGCATTGGGAAGCCTGTTGAGATCAACGCGCTCTGGGTGAACGCCCTCCGAACCATGGCATCGCTCGCCGGTCGTATTCGAAAGAGCGCGGCCGCAACGGAGTTCGCCGGTCAGGCGGAGCGGGCTGCCGCGAGCTTCGTGGCCCGCTACCCAAGGCCGGACGGCCTCGGGCTCTATGATGTGCTCGACACGCCATCGGGATCGCCCGATAGCGCGATTCGCCCCAACCAGGTCTTCGCGCTCAGCCTGCCCTTCGCCCCCATCGACGCGAAGAGCGCCGAGGCGGAAGGGATACTCCGCATAGTTCACAGCGAGCTCTGGACCTACTTTGGCCTGCGCACACTCGCTCCCACGGACCCCGCCTATCACGGCCGGTATGGCGGCGATCCGCTCTCCCGCGACGGGGCGTACCACCAGGGCACGGTTTGGCCCTGGCTCCTCGGTCCCTTCGTGGAGGCGCACTTCCGCGTTCACGATGATCGGGCGGATGCCCTCGCGCTTCTACAGCCGCTGATGGAGCAGATGACGGAGTTTGGGGTAGGCTCTATCGCGGAAGTTTACGACGGCGATATGCCCCAGCGACCGAACGGTTGCCCCGCCCAGGCCTGGAGCATCGGAGAGACTCTTCGCGTCTGGAAACGCCTGCTGACGGCCGGAGACAACGGCTGACGATTACGACACGAAAGGAACTGCTGCTATGTCCCAACCTACCGAGCATGTTCGCGTTCAGCTCGACTACCCGCTGGAGCATGTGAAGGAACCGATTATCTATCACCTCGTGACCGACTATCGGCTGGTACCGAACATCCGCCGCGCGAATATCGATGTTCACGCTGGCGGCATGCTGGTGCTCGAACTCGAAGGAGCCCGCGAAGACCTCGATGCGGGCCTGGCGTTTCTGCGCAGCCTCAACATTACGGTAACGGAGATCGATGCCGGCCAGGCATGGACCATCTAGGCGTCCGCCCGGGCCGCTGCCGGCCGTCGCTCCTTCACAGCGGACCCACGTTGGCGATCGCGTTGGTGCTCGCGCTCGGGGGC
>JBBRJW010000666.1:0-2499 GCA_038218705.1 Chthonomonadales bacterium
GCGAATTGATATCTCCTCAGGAGGAGGCGCTCTTGGGACATGCCGGCCATCTCCTGAGCTCGTCAGTGCCGGACGCATCGGCGCGGCGCAGATGCGAGAAGACGGCAATCATGGTTCGGCTCGACGGGGTCATTGCAGAGCGACTTACTCTGGCTGCCAGGCGGTTCGGCATCACCCGGACCGCGTTAATCGTCCAGAGCCTCACCGACCAGCTGTTCCAATTGGAGAAGGACGGGCGCATATAGAGTGCAGCCCCACTTCGACGATGGGTTGCCGAAAGCCGCCGATGAGCACTGATTGAAGCGCTTCGCTTTCATCGTCGGAGCTGAGACGACGCAGGGATGACTTGTCAATATAGTTCCATTATGGAAGGATATTGGCAGAGACATCCTTGCCCGAAGAAGAGATCACACTACACTGTGCCTCGCTCCCGATTTGACGAACTCGTAGCACTTGCCGACGAGCATGACGGCCTCGTGACAGCCGAGCAGGCCCGGCAGGCCGGCTTCACTGATTCGGTCCTGACCCGACTCGCACAGCGTGGCCGGATCGAACGGACCGCCCGTGGTGTCTATCGCATTCCCTATTTCCCACCGGGCCGCTTCTCGCAATACCAGGAAGCAGTGTTGTGGGCGAAAGCAAACCGCGGTCCCGACCAAGCGGCGCTGTCCCATGCTACGGCTCTCGCCGTGTATGGGATCTCCGACGCAAACCCGAACCTGATCCACCTCACGGTCCCAAGATCCGCCAGACTAAGGCGTCAGACACCGAAGGGTATTGTCATTCACCGCCAAGATCTCGCACCCGACGAGGTCGCTGTCGAAGAGGGGATGCCCATCACCACGATCAGCCGCACCGTGACCGACCTGTTGCGTTCCGGTGGAAGGATTGACCTAGTTCGTCAGGCGATCTCCGATGCTCGCCGGGAAGGGCGCATCTCTGCTGCCGAAGCGACCCAACTTCGGCGGCGAGTTGAATCACACCTTAGATTGCTGCGAGAACCGGGATCAGAAGCGCCAACAACCGAATGAGTGCCAGGATGAAACCACCGGAGCGGTTGGAGAAGAGACTGGCTCGTGTCGCACGGGAACAAGGCCTCGATCAGGAGCGCTTGCGTCACTGGGTCTCTTTTCTGGCGCTGTGCGGAGTCCTCGAAAGAGCCTGCCAAGAGGGTGTCCTGGACGTCTACTACCTCAAAGGTGGCGTTGCAATGGAGTTGCGTTTCGCGTTACAGGCTCGCGCAACGAAAGACCTGGATTTGGGGATGCAAGGCACTCGGGCGAGCCGTCTGCAAGCACTGTTGAAGGCCCTGCAGCTTGGATTTGACGAGTTCACATTTCGACTCAAGGCGCAGACTCGAGACATGGAACAGGCAGATACGGTCCGTGTCCAGGTTGCGATCCAATATCGAACACGCGCCTGGCAGACCATCGAGGTTGATCTCGGCCCGGCGAACGTCGGCCATGTGGACTTGGTTAACCCCAACGTCCGGGGTCTTATCGAACTGGGAATCCCGGTTATTTCGCCAGTGCGCTGCCTGAGCCTCGCAGACCAGGTTGCGCAGAAGCTCCATGCATGCACTGGTCCGGCAGCGACCGGAAGGGCGCGGGACATTCTCGACATTCTACTGATCGACGCCCTGGGGCAACTCAATTACCCGGCGACCGCCGCTGCGGCGCGACGGGTATTTGAGGAGCGAGCGACACACGCGTTTCCACCCGAGTTTGTCCTGCCTCCAGAGTGGCGTCCTGAGTTGGAAGCGTTGGCACAGGAACTCAACTTTCCCCTTACGACCGCCTCAGCAATTCAAGAACGATTCCTTGCAGTCATACAATTGCTGAGACAGTCCGCCACAGCAAATGAATGACGAATTGCGGCGCATTAGTAACAGACTGAGGTCAAGCCCGGTGATGGTGCAAGGCCTGTTATAGCCGGTGAGAAACGGCGCCATTTCAGACGGTGTTGGCCGTAACTAATGGAGTCAGTGAACCGAGGCCCATTGGCGGGGCCGCGGTAGGAACTCTTCACCAGGTTCAGTTCGACGGCGGCGGCGTTAAGCTCGCGATCCATCGGGACAACTTCGGTGCGGCTGTCGGCATGCACTCGCCGGTAGCCCTCGGCTGCGGTGGCGCGCGTGGTGGCATCCGCGAGAGCGTTCAGCCACTCCCACAGGACGGCCTCTGTCGTCACGATCTTGCTCTTAGTGCGCATTACCGCTGAGTGCCAGGCGATAGCCTGCGAGTGGTACTGATCACGTCTACTTGATAGCGCGATCCAGAAGGAGGTGTCTGCAAAATAGGTGGTGACTACCGCTGCTCGCCGCCGGAGGAACTTCCTCCGCGTTCCAGTTTGGCCGTTCTGGGCTGTGCCGGCATCCGGACTGAGCCAATCAAGGCCTACGGTTGTTCGACGGATGATTCAGGCGCCGAGGGTGGCGGGCGGGACAGGGACGGCCTACGCGCCGCCCTTTTGGTTTGCGATGCCTGCCTGATCCCGGCT
>JBBRJW010000667.1:0-2494 GCA_038218705.1 Chthonomonadales bacterium
CGCTCCACGCCCTCAGCGACGGGGTCCTTGGCGAACTGACAAGGGCCGGCAGCGAGATCGCCGCCGGCAGGGCCCGCTCCCTGGGCGACGTAGCGTGGAAACCCGAACGGTTCGGCCGCACGCTCTTTCAGATTGGCACGCCTGACCGGACCGCGCGCGAGTTCCGGCATGGGGATGACTTCTGGCACTGGGGCCTCTATTACCAGTACGCGACCGAGTTTCCGCACGATGTGGACTTCACCGTGGGCAAGAGTGATCCACGGCGCGATTGGAACTATGCTCAGCCGCCTCGCATCGATCCCGATACAAACCGCGTGACCCCGACGACTTGGCGCATCCAGTATACTCTGCCGGCCACCGCGAACGGGCGCGCGACTCTCCGCCTGGCCTTTGCTGGCGCTCGCGAAGGCTGCAGCGTGACCGTGGGGCTCAACGGCAAGTCCCTCGGTGAAACGGGCCCACTGCCGAGCACAGGACCGATGCACCGCGACCAGATTCGGGGATACTGGTTCGAGCGGGATCCCACATTCGATGCCGCGCAGCTTACGCCGGGTGAGAACGTCTTCACCCTCACTTCGGCGGCGAAGAACTGGACGGAGGGCGTGCTCTACGACTGCATTCGGCTGGAGCTGGACGAGTCGGTGCGGTAGCGCGGTCTGGCGAGATCCCCAGGGTGAGGCCGTTCGTTGCCAGCGCGCGTACCGACTGCGCGAGCAGCATAATGCAGCGGCGGTTTGCTGCCAGCGGCGTGGTATACTGAGTCTGTATCCGGCGTGCAGAAGCGCGCTCGCAAGAGTTGAATAGTGTGGACCGCTAGGGGAGCCCGCATGGGGGCTGAGAGGGCTTTGAGCCGACCCTGGAACCTGACCCGGATAATGCCGGCGGAGGGAAGCGGAGACCGACATCGCCTCCGGGCCCTTGCCAGTCGCCGATCTCCTCCAGGGAGCTCGGCGATTTTTGCTGCTTGGGAAGGATGGCTGATATGGACGATGTTCAAAAGAGGGGCCCGGCTAGGGGCTTCACGTTGATAGAGCTGCTGGTAGTGATCGCGATCATCGCGATCCTTGCGGCGATTCTCTTTCCGGTGTTCGCGCAGGCGCGAGAGAAGGCGCGAGAGGCCACCTGCACCAGCAACACCCGGCAAGTTGCGATGGCCTATCGGATGTACGTGCAGGACTACGACGAGAACTGGCCCTTCTGCTACCTGTATGACGAGACCTATTCGGCTTCCGAGCCGCAGCACCGGGGCGTTGAGATTCTGCTCGCCGCCTATACCAAAAACCGCGACGTCTTTCGCTGCCCGGACGACCAGGGGGAGCCAGATCTCGCCGCACAATCGAACCCGCGCATTGCGTCGGCGCGGACAGACTTCGAGGCGTTTGGCGCTTCTCTGAACTTCACGAACTGTGTGCTCTCCCACGTGGCGACGGGCACGCTCGCGACCAGCACGTTTATCAACAACTACGCGGATACCGCTTCCTACCAGACGGTGGACTCCTCGTTCGACCGGCCGGCCGAGACGCGTATCGCGGACGACGTGGAATTTCCGTGGTTCGACCCTGCAGTGGATACCGCGGGCCAGTATGGCTACAACGATTACTATCGGCTCTGGCACCCTCGCGGCGGTTCGGTAGTCTTTGCGGACGGCCACAGCAAGTTCACCGTAAGCGCGGCGGTGTTCGACCGTCAGCTTGTATCGCCAGCGCCGCAGGCGCTGCCGGGTGGCGGAACCGGATGGACCAGCAAGGAGCTCTGGAACCAGGGCTGCTACTGATCCGGGCCACTACCGACCTGGGCCAGCAGAGCAAGAGCCCCCGTCCGGCGGATGCCGGGCGGGGGCTCTTGCTGCATTGGGAAGGCGATTACTTCTTGAGTGAGGCCACTGCAAGCTCTCGCGCGCCGTTAAGCTGGCCGGCGGAGCCGAGCAGCACGTCGCGGCTGGCGATGAACTTGGCATACTCGCCCATGAAGATCTTGCCTGGCGGGCGCAGGTCGAACTCGGTGGGCTTGTCGCGGAAGAACTCGCGGTGAACGCGGGTCCAGACCAATCGGCCATCGGTGTCGATGTTGATCTTGCAGACGCCGAGCTTGGCGGCGGGCAGGTACTGATTCACATCCACGCCCTTGGCGCCCTTCATGGAGCCACCGGCCTCGTTGATGCGGGCGACTTCTTCCTGGGGTACGGAAGAGGAGCCGTGCATAACGAGCGGGTAGCCGGGCAGCTTCTCCTGGATCGCCTTGACGCGGTCGAAGTGGATGCCCTGGCCGCCAGCGAACTTGTATGCGCCGTGGCTGGTGCCAATCGCGCATGCGAGCGAGTCGCAGCCGCTGGCCTGAACGAAGTCGTAAGCCTCCTGCGGATCCGTAAGGCAGGAGTTCTTCTCGTCGACTGCGATGTCTTCCTCAACGCCGCCGAGCATGCCGAGCTCTGCTTCCACGGAGATGCCCCGAGCGTGTGCCGCCTCAACGACGCGCTTGGTGATCGCTGCGTTCT
>JBBRJW010000668.1:0-2488 GCA_038218705.1 Chthonomonadales bacterium
ATGATCAGCGCATGGTGGCGGCTCCAGAGCGCCGCGATGTCGCTCGCGAACCCGCCGAAGCAGACGGAGGGAACATTCAGGTAATTCGTCAGACTCTCGAGCACCTTGCGCTGCGGACCATCCCCGTAGAGCGTCGCGCGCAGCGGCCGGGCTTTCCACTTCGGCATGGCTAGTGTCTGAATCAGGATGTCAAGGCCCTTCGATGTTAGCTCGATACGACTAACTGCGGCGATTTCGAAAAAACCGGAAGGAGCTGGCCACTCTGGTGCGGCATCGTAGTCAACGTTAAACGGGTTGCGAACGACCGTTGAGTTTGGCAGATCGCTCGCCACCTGCATTCGGATGAGGTCGCGATTAGCCTTGGAGACAAAGCAGAAGACGCGCGCACCCTCAAGCGCCGATCGATAACGGGCGGCATCGCCGTCATTCACCCACTGTGCGGGCGATACGCCCTCGAGCAGGCCAATGTAGGGAATTCGGCGGCGGGCGCAGCCCTCCAGTACGTCGAGCGCCCAGGGCCAGTTGGATAACGTAATGACAGCCAAGTCCGGCCGCCACCGATCCAGCCACGCATTCTCGTCGACCGGGCGGAAGCGCCGTACCACTCTCTTGGCGAGGCTGTTTCGTCTGAAATTTACGATACCGCCCGCTTCCTCCAGGCGCGTCAATTGCTCCGCGGGGTTGGGCCACCATTGGTAGGAGGCGCTCACCTCGTGCCCTTGCTTGAGAAGGTGGTGGGCCGCCTGGTTCCAGAGGACCTCGCTTCCACCCCAGGGAACCCATATATTGGTGCTAATAAATGTGACGCGTGCCATCTGTCGGCTGCTCCTCTGCACGGCCGTCTCATGCTACGTACCCAACGCTAGCCAGCAGTCGCGATTCACGAGACCGGTGCTCTGGTGCTCTGCCCGGTGCTGCTCTCGCCATTGCGTTTCCGGCATGTGGGAGATGTAGATGTTAGGGTCCCGCTATCTTATTGTCGGCAATGTCTTTGCAAGCACAGCCGAACATCCGTCGGAAGCAGGTAAGAGAGCCCTGCTTCGTTGAGACGGAACGGCCTGTGATCCAACACACTATAATGCCTGAATTCCCCGATTGGTTGTAACCGTAATTCTCGGAGTTCTGAGCCAAAACCTTCTTTTTAGGGAGAAACCTGCTTGCCCAGCTGACCGGACGCTATCACCGTTAAGGACGTTGACACCGGGCAGCATGCGCGGGAGGAACGCGCGTTCCGCGGCAATCGTTATGTGTATGGCCGGTGACTACGGCAACTCAATCTCTCAGGCGGATCATGACCGAACACGAATCTCGAAGTTCAGCCGGCCCCGGTAATCGGCGGCCCGCCGGCATCTCACTCATTCGCGAGAATGGCGCCTCGGCAGCGCGGGCGCTCCTCCAGAATCCTGTCCGGTCGCTTCTCACGATGTCCGGGATTGTTGTTGGCGTACTCGCTATCATCACGCTAATCGCGGTTCTCCAGGGAGTGAAGCGCGAGATACGCAGTCAGGTCGAGGGACTTGGCGCGAACCTGGTGCTCGTGGTGCCCAGCAAGTTGGATGAAAACGGCCAGCCCAACCTCGCCAACATGGTAGGAATCTCGACTCTGACGGAGGCCGACGTGACGGCGCTCGAGCGCGTCCCCGGTGTGGAGAAGGTGTCGCCCGTCTCGATCGTCGCGGGCGACGTTGGCTACCAGGGGCGGAACTCCGGTGCGTTTGTGGTGGCGACGAATAGGGATGGAGTGGTGATGAACCCGACGCCCCTGGCGCTGGGACGGTATTTCAACGACTCAGAGCAGCACGTCTGCATTCTATCGAGTAAGCCGCGCGCGGAGCTGTTCGGCGACGGCCCGGCGATTGGCAAACGCGTCCGGATTCGAGATGTCGACTGGACGGTCGTCGGCGTGCTGGGCAAACCGGCGTCGGATGGAAGTCTCGGCAGCTCGATGCTCGGCCTGAGCACGCTGGTCTACCTCCCGATTGGGATTGTGCGAACCGAGATGCCGGGCGGACAGGTAAACCGGATCGCTCTGCGGACGGACTATCGGCACCCTGCAGACGGGCTGCAGAGCCAGATGAACGCAGCTCTGCTCCGCTCACACGGAGGCAAAGAAGACTTCGGAGTTATCACGCAGCAGAAGGGCCTGGCGCTGGTGGTAAAGATCTTGAGCATGACTCAGTCGCTGCTCGTGCTGATTGCCGCAATCTCGCTCTTTGTCGCGGGAATCGGCATCATGAACATTATGCTGGTGACGGTAACCGAGAGGACTCGCGAAATCGGCATTCGGAAGACCGTGGGGGCCCGGCGACGGGACATCTTCCTCCAGTTCCTGACGGAGGCAGTGATGCTCTCCCTTTTGGGAGGATGCGCGGGCATGGTCCTATCGGGCCTGTTGTGCGCCGCGGTGGCTCACTTCTCGCCACTTAAGCCTGTTATTAGCGCCGGACTGGTGGTGCTCGCACTGCTCGTCTGCACGGCGGTCGGAGCG
>JBBRJW010000669.1:0-2486 GCA_038218705.1 Chthonomonadales bacterium
CACGGCATCCACAATAACCGGTAGGGTCCTCCGCTTTAGCCAGGCTGGCAAACCCTCGGTGATCGCGCAGGGCTTGCCCGGAGATGGCATTCTCGCCACCCCGGATGGCGGACTCTACGTGAGCGTGAACCGCGTCAAGACGGAAACGAGGGGAGCGCAGACGTCCCCGCCTGGAGGCGAAGTCTGGTACCTTAAGGGCGGAGCAAAGCGATTGGTGGCGAACGGCCTCCGCCACCCCACGGGCCTCGCCCTGCGGCCGGACCAGTGGCTGCTTGCGGTGGCCGAGGGCGACTCGCACACGGGCATGAGCTATCAGATAGGCGCGAACGGTATTCTTATCAATGGCGAGCGCTTCTTCTGGCTCCACGTACCCGATGGCCTGGACAATGCCGCGCCAGAGCAGGTCTGCTTTGCCGGCGAGGGCCAGATCCTGTTTGCCACCAACTTCGGGGTGCAGACATGTTCGGACGACGGCTCGAGCCAGACGATATTCCCGCTGCCGGATCGAACCGCGGTCGTGGGACTGAGCTTCGGCGGCCCGGATTCCTCCACGCTCTACGCCTTCTCCGGCGCAAGGATCTGGAGGCGCAAGGTGAAGCTCCACGGCGTCGGCGCGTTCAGCCCGCGCGCCCGCATCAGCGGCTCGCCGCTCTAGACAACGATCGCGACTCTGCTCGCTTTCTGCTTTCAAAGTCGAATCCAGACGGTTATTCTCGGAGGACCTGTATGCGCCTGACAACTCTCTCACTGCTGATTCTCGCCGCACCCATTATGGCCGCTTGCCGCGCGGACGCGCAGGCTCCGGGTCGCGATTTCCGCGTGAGCCGAATCCGGTTCTATCCTGCCGCCGGTCATGCTGCAGAGATGAAGGGAGGCCAGTTCCTCGGGTCGCTCACAGGTCCGACGAACGATTTCGAGACAGTCGCGAACATTGAGGCTCCGCCCGCGGAGGGTCAGTGGGCCGAGATTGTTCTCCCGGCCGATCGGGTCAAAGCCTACCGGTACCTCAAGTACCAGGGCCCAAACAACTTCGCAGCCGATATTTCCGAGGCGGAGTTCTACGCTGGCGGCAGGAAGCTAACTGGAACGCCCTTCGGCACCACCGGCTCCGGAGATGCCGACAACAAACCGGAGCGCGCCTTCGATGGCGACGCAAAGACAGCCTTCCGCGGTGCGGGCACCTACAATCAGTACGTTGGCCTGGACCTCGGCCCGGCCTCGCAGTCTGCCGCCCCCCGACTCTCGGCCGCGCAGGGCTCCTACCGGGCAGCCGTCTCGCTCTCACTCTCCACGCCCACACCCGGGGCGCGCATCCTCGTCTCCATCGACGGCTGGGGCCGCCCGATTGTCAATGCGAAAGGCCAACCAGAAAATGGCCGCTGGTACGAAGGCGCGCCCATCGACCTGCAGAAGTCCGCGATCGTACAGGCGGTTGCCGTAACGCCCGGCCTCGCCGACTCCGAGGTGGCGATTGCCGCCTACAGGATCGGCGCTGCGCCGGCGGACCCGAAAGCGCATGCCGAGTTCCATATCGGCAACTCGCTCACAGACACGGTGAATCCGTGGATGGAACCCCTCGCAGCATCCGCTGGCCATAAGACGCGATACTACCGCTTCACCATTCCAGGCGCGCCCACCGACTGGCTCTGGGATCATCCTGGCTCAGGGTTTGGTGAGACCCATGTCGAGCAGGCATTCCTGGCTCGAGCCCCTCTCACTGACCTGATCACCCAGCCTTTCGCCGGGCATGGGCGAAGTATCGACAACGAAGCAAATTACTCCGGCCGCTTCTTCGATTTGGCTCGAAAGAGCTCTCCTCAGCTGCAGATGTGGCTCTACGTTCAGTGGCCAGCAAACGACTGGACGCGTGACGCATGGGCCAACGGTCACTCGGAGTTGCAGGGAAAACGGGTCACTTTCGGGGAGCCCGCGAAGACGTGGCAGGAGGCTGTCGCAAACCATCTGCGGTACACCGAGGCCGTGATGAACGAGATGAACCGCGTCCGGGCGGACGAGATTCGCAAGGGCGCTTGCAAACGGGTACTCATCATTCCCGGTGGCCTCGCCCTTGCAATGCTGAAGACGCGTGTGGACGCCGGCACAGTGCCCGGCATGAAGGACTTCGTCGCAGAGGTGTTTCACAGCCCTACCGACATCCACCTCACGCCGAAGGGGGCATACCTCATAGCGCTCGTGCACTACGCCTGTCTCTACCGCGAGAATCCCGAGGGCAAGGTCTCTTCGGCGGGCTCCGAGCTCACCCCAGAGCAGGCGAAGCTCTTCCAGCAAATCGCCTGGTCGGCCGCTTCGCACTACCCCTACTCTGGAATCAGCGCCCCTTCTGCACGCTAGGCAGCCGGGACCGAAGCGAACTCGAGTTCAGAGGTCACTCTCTTCGCAGCTGAACCAGTATGGCAACCTGTGGGAGCCGTGTAGGCGCGCTTTCGTTCATACCCCGCGGCGCCGCGTGCGCGGACACCCAGGCC
>JBBRJW010000670.1:0-2476 GCA_038218705.1 Chthonomonadales bacterium
TTGTACTTCATGGTACACGATCCGAGCGGGTAGAAGCCGCCATCAATCGAATAGTTGCGCTGCGAGAGGTGCGTAAAGTGGCGCACTACGTCGAGTTCGGAGACCTCCGGCAGAGGAAGCTCCGTGCGGAGGTTGGATTCGCCAAGAAGCTCCGCGATCGCCGGCGACGGTACGTCGCTGGGCGGAAGTACGCTTCCGCGCCGGCCCTCTCGCGAAACATCGAAGATGAGCTCCTCACCCATGGCCCCTCTTCTGTCGCTCATCTCGCTCCTCCCAGTACGCCAGCCGCGCACTTCAGGTACCGGTCGAGCTGCTCACGTGTCCGGTTCTCCGTAACGCACACGAGCAGGCCGCAGGGGAGATCGGGGCGCAGGCGTTCCAGGCTCAGCCCTCCCTCAATGCCCTCGTCGCGCAGCGCCTCAAGCAGCGGCGCCGCCGGCCCCGGCAGGGTAACGGCGAATTCCCGAAAGAATGGGCGAGATCCGGTTACAGATTCCACGCCGTCCAGCGCGAGCAAGCCATCCCGCAGATAGTGGCTCTTCCATACGCAGAGCTCGGCTGCCTCGCGCAGGCCGCTTTTTCCAAGCTGGCAGAGATAGATGGTCGCATAGAGCGCCATCAGCGCCTGGTTTGTGCAGATGTTGCTGGTCGCCTTCTCGCGCCGAATGTCCTGCTCGCGGGTACGCAGAGTCATCGTATAGCCGCGACGGCCTTCACTATCGACCGCAGCGCCAACAAGACGGCCCGGCAGGTGGCGAATGAACCGCTTCTTGCAGGCAAAGAACCCCAGAAGTGGTCCACCGCACCCCATTGGAATACCTAGCGGTTGGCCTTCTCCGACCACAATATCGATGCCGAAATCGCCAGGTGGTTTGAGGAGCCCCAGGGAGATCGGGTCCACGGCGGCGACCGTCAGGGCGCCGGCCGATCGCGCGGCAGCAGCAAATATCGCCACGTCCTCCAACGCCCCCAGGAAGTTCGGGTGCTGAAACAGCACGGCAGCCACATCACTTCCCTCTTCAACCAGCAGCCCGGTGAGCTGCTCGGAAGGAGCCTCCAACATCTCGCGCTCGGCTGTGAAGAGGTAGGTCTTCAGGACTTCCCGGAAGTGTGGGTGGACGTCGATCGATACGAGTACCCGCTTGCGGCCGGTCAGAGCGCAAGCCATCAGCGCTGCTTCGGCGAGACCGGTGGCAGCATCGTACATGGAGGCGTTTGCTACCTCCATGTTCGTGAGCGCGCAAATGAGGGTCTGGTACTCGTAGATGGCCTGCAGCATCCCCTGGCTCAGCTCAGGTTGATAGGGCGTATAGGACGTGAGGAACTCGCCGCGCGATGCCAGCGCAGCTACTACCGCAGGGCGGAAGTGATCGTAGGAGCCTGCCCCGAGGAAACAGGCGTGAGTCTCCATGTTCTCGTTGAGACCCGCCAGCTCCTTGAGCCGGGCCATCAGCTCGATCTCGCTCTGGCCAAGCGCGAGGTCGAGCGGTCGCACAAACCGTAGGTGGGCGGGGATCTGCGCGAGAAGCTCCTCAAAATCCTTGATCCCAATTGCCGAGAGCATCTCGGAACGGTCGTTATCCGTGTTTGCTACATACCCCACCGATCAGTGCCCACCGGCCGTATGCACCCGGTAAGCCTCCGGGGACAATAGGCGAAAGAGAGCAGAAGTATCGGTAATTCTTACTCGGACCAGCCAACCTCGCCCGTAGGGATCCTCATTGACGGTCTCTGTCGCTTCGGCAACGGGGGCGTTCACTTCGATGACCTCTCCCCCCACCGGTGTGAAGAGCTCAGAAACTGCTTTGATTGACTCTACCTCGCCAAAAAGCTCGCCCGGCTGGAGAATACGCCCTGGCTCTGGCAAGCCGACGTAGGTGATGTCGCCGAGCTCCTCCTGTGCGTGGTCCGTAATGCCAATTGTTCCGACGTCACCTTTGACGCGAACCCACTCATGTGTCGGCGCATAGCGCAGATCGTCGGGTACAGTCGCCATTCAGTTCTCCCCCACCTCTATCGCAGTTATCGACCAGTCAATCAAATGGCAGGACGAATCAGTTTCCGCGGTGGCGTTACTCGGGCCTCGACCCGACGTCCGCGAACGTCAATCGCGAGCATCGTCCCGGCCCGCGAAGCTCCAATGGATACGTAAGCCATCGCGACTGCAGCCTCGAGTACGGGCGAAAACACCCCGCTGGTCACGTGGCCTACGCACTCTTCACCACGCAGGACATTATACCCGGGACGTGGCTGGGCCCGCCCTGAACAGACAAGGCCCACAAGCTTCCGCTCAGGCCCGCGGGCGACAGCAGCTCGAACGGCACGCGCGCCGACGAACGCACCGTCTGGCAGGTCGACAGCCCAGAGCAACCCGGCTTGAACCGGATCGGTCGACTCGTCAAGCTCGTGACCATACAGCGGGTAACCGGCCTCAACCCGGAGAATGTCACGCGCGCCCAGGCCACACGGAATTGCC
>JBBRJW010000671.1:0-2475 GCA_038218705.1 Chthonomonadales bacterium
CCCCCACCTTCCGCCGCAGCGAGCGCAGCTCGATGTCCCGGATGTCATAGCCGTCGAGAGAGATCATTCCCTCGGTCACATCGTAGTGGCGCTGGAGCAGATTCACCATCGTGGTCTTGCCCGAGCCGGATTGGCCGACGAGAGCGACCATCTGACCGGGCTCCACCGAGAGGGTTATGCCCTTCAGCACGGGCTGTCCGGGCTCGTATTCGAACCAGACGTCGTCGTAGCGCACCTCTCCGCGAAGCTTATCGATATGGTGCGCGTTCGGCCGATCGAAGACGACCGGCGGGGTATCGAGGGTGTAGAAGATGCGTCCGAGCGCGGTGTTGGCGCGCGCCACCTGATCGTTGATCTGGATGAGGCGTACGGTGGGTCCGTACAGGTACCCGCTGATGTAACCGTAGAACGCCATCAGCTCGCCCGCACTGAGGCGCCCGCTGATCACGAGACGACCGCCGTACCAGAGCAGGAGCGCGGTGCCACACCCGCTGCCAATGAACTCCGCGATGGTCCAGAGGCCGGTAGAGAGGCCCGTCATGCGGACATTCAGGCCGAGCAGATTGCGCGTCTCGCCCACAAACTGGCGCACTTCGTAACGCTCTTTGGCATAGGATTTCACCACCTGCACGCCCGCAAGCTTCTCCTGGAGGTCTCCGTAGAGCACCTCGCGCTGCTCGCGCACTTCATGGCTCGTCTGCTTGATCCGCCCGATAAACGTCAGGTAGTTGAGCACGTAGATCGGATAGACGGCGAGGGCCACCAGCGAAAGACGCCAGTTCACGTGAAAGATGTATACCAGCACGACCGCCAGGGTCACCGTGTCCTGCAGAACGTTTACAAAGCCGCCGCTCAGCAGCTGATCGAGAGATGCGACATCGTTGGTGATGGTCGACATCAGCTTGCCGGTCTGACTCTTCTCGAAGAAACCGAGGGAGAGCGTCTGCATGTGCGCGTAGAGCTTACGCCGCATATCGAGCTTGAACTGCTGCCCGACGCGAGTGATGGAGACGGTGAGCGCAAAACCAAAGAGGGCCTGAGAGGCCGCGATGCCGAGGACCGCCCCAAAAACTGCGGGCAGGTTAACGTGGAGAACAGCGCCAGGCGCCTTGTGGTAGAGCTGGTCGGTAAGGTACTTAATGATCTGAGGTGGGAGCAGGCTGATGGCGGAGTTGATCAGCGTCAGACACGCGATCAGTAGCAGCAGTCGCCAGTAGCGCCGCACCTCTTGCAGAAAACGTACAAAGTTATTCATGGCACAAGTCCCGACCGCTTACGACAAAGCCTTCGCACCGCTCACGATCGCAGCGTTGCAAAGGCGCATCTGGGCCAGTATCGGGTTCTCAGTCCGGTTATTGTACCCCGATTTTCTGCCAGGCGCGGAATGAAATTCCGGGGAATTTGGCCCGGCGACCTCGATTACGAGTTCTGTTCGCTTCTCAGCGCTGCTCGGCTTCACGCCGAAGCATCAGGAAACTCTCGTAGCGGCGAGCGCTCACTTCGCCGGAGGCCACGGCCTCTTTCAGCGCGCATCCCGGCTCATTCTGGTGCTGGCAGTTGCGGAACCGACACGTCCGCGCGAGTGCCGGCACAAACTCCGGGAAGCAGGCGAGCAGCTCGTCATCGTCCATATTCAGCAGCTCGAGCTGCCTCAGACCCGGCGTATCGGCAACCCAGCCCCCGGAGACGAGCGGAATCAATTCTCGTACAGTAGTCGTGTGCCGACCCTTGAACGTTATCTCGCCTATCTCGCCAGTCGCGAGCTTCAGTCCGGGTGAAATCTCGTTGAGCAGGCTCGATTTGCCAACGCCCGAAGGGCCCGTAAAAGCCGATACCCTTCCCGCCAGCAGGGCGCGCAGCTCCGATATGCCGAGCTGCTCCCGAGCGCTCGTGGCAACCAGGCGGTAGCCGATTTCCGCGAATTCGCCGAACCGCTCCTGGAAAGTCGTTTCGTCCACGCGATCGCGCTTATTTGCGACAATCAGGGGCTCGAGGCCATTGGACTTCGCAGCGGCCAGCCATCGGTCGATCCGCCAGAGGTCCGGGTTGGGCTCGGCACAGGCGAAGACGATTACAAGCTGGTCGAGGTTCGTGACCATGGTCTGCTCCCGCCCCCGGAAGGAGGAGCGAGCGAACCGGGAAGTGCGGGGGAGTATCGACTCGATGACGCCATAGGCCTCGTCGATACTGGAGAAGCGGACGCGGTCGCCTACAGCGACGTCGACGTCGATGTTCTGTCTGGCGCGGGTCACTCGGCGGGGCTGACTGCCGCTGGTGGAGTAGGTGAAGCGCTTCTTCAGGACGCCCCGAAGCGAGCAGGTTACGGTTCGCGGAATGCCTCCCGCGTCCGGATCGGCCTGCACTACGAACTGGCCACTGTAGGCTTTCAGCACGATGCCTTCGCGCTCGCCCTCGGCGAGTGCGCTCTGATCGGGCTCATTATCCCCGGCATCGGCCGGGATTCGGCTCGCGATA
>JBBRJW010000672.1:0-2469 GCA_038218705.1 Chthonomonadales bacterium
GAAGAGCTCCAATATCCTCACCGACATCGAGAAGGCGCTGACCGAGTCGATCATCATCCGGGCGCTTTCGCAGTTCCAGGATTCGTGGGCGGGCATTGCCCAATTCACGCCGAAGCGCGAGGTTATGGAGACCCAGAGCCAGTTCGTTCAGATCGTCCCGCCGAACGACGTGGTGGTCTCCATCCTCTTCGAGATCAAAGTGGGCGACCTCCGCGGCGCAATGTCGATCTGTATTCCCTATCTGCTTCTGAAGCCAATTACCCCGAAGCTGAGCGCGCAGCGCTGGTTTTCGAGCAACACGAAGAAGACTACCGGGCGGTATGCCGCTGTACTCGCACGGGGCATACAGAAGACCGAGGTTAACTGCTCGGTACGGCTGGGCTGCGCGAATCTGGATGTACAGCGGGTGCTCGACCTCTCTGTGGGGGACGTAGTGACGCTGAATCGAAAGCAGACCGACGAAGTGGACATCCTCGTAGGAGATTATGTGAAGTTTGCGGGACGGCCCGGAACGCGAGGCAAGAAGCTCGCCGTGCACATCAGCCGGGTTCTGCCTGCCCCCGGGGCCGGCTAAAATATTGCGGCCCGAGCCCGCTTAGGAGTGAAGATGCAGGACTTATCCGCCAACCAGAAGATCGCACTGACCGACCTCTTCGGACAGCTCTGCCCGAGCCTATCGCTTGCGATGGCAGAGCAGCTCAACCGTGAGGTGCTTATGGAAGCGCCGGCCGCTGAGTCGGTACCGGTCGCGGAGCTCCAGTCGGACCCGGAGTTGGTTCTCCATACGGCGTTCAACCTGAGCGCGCCGTTGAGTGCGGAGAGCGTCTTCTACGTGCCCGACGAGGCGGCACGTACCTTTGCCGATCTGATTGCTGGCGGCGATGGGCTGCAGCCGGCGGAGACGCTTGGGGACGTTGAGTTAGAAGGCCTCAACCGGGCGATGGCCGGGTTTGCGCGCGGCCTTGCCATGGCGCTTACCAATATCACAGGCGAGCTCGTTGAAGTCGAGCACAGCGTGGCCCATCTGGGCCCGCTTGCAGTCCCACCGGTTTTCGCGATGGCCGCCCATGGGGTGAGAATTCGCATCGGGCTAACCCTGGAGGGGATACTCGACACGGAGCTCTGCTTCGTGTTCCCGCCCGAGCTCGCGCTTCTCCTCGCTCCAGAGAGCGAGTCCCCCGCGGACGGCGGAGGCGACATGCTGAGCGAGGAAGACCTCGCAGCGATGTTCAGCGACCTGAGCGGGGCTGCACCAACAACGAGCATGGCCGCGCCGAAGCCCAGCGCCCCCCAGCTCTCCAGCGCATACGGGAATGGACCGATTTCTCGCTCGGACCAGGCAGTTCCCCGCGGCATCGAGCTGATAATCGACATCCCTCTCGAAGTGACCGTTGAGCTGGGCAGGATGCGCATGCTCATCAAGGACATTCTGGAGCTCACCTCCGGCTCGATTGTCGAGCTGGACCGGGTTGCCGGCGAGCCTGTTGACCTGTTGGTGAACGGCCGCCTGGTAGCCAAGGGCGAAGTGGTTGTGATCGAAGATAACTTCGGCATCCGAATTACCGAGATCGTGAGCCCGGCGGATCGCGTCGCGGGCCTGGGAAAGGGTCGCTAGGCATGGATCTCCGTCTAACGAACGCCGCACGCCGGCTGGCACTTCTGGCTGCTCTCCTAACCGTAGGCGTCGCAGCATTTGCAGCTCCAAGCGCCCAGGATCTTGAGAAGCAGATCTACTTTCAGCGCTGGCGCGCACAGCACGGAATCCCCGAGCCGAAACCCTCAGTGAACGAGGGGGCAAAGGCCGCGCCGGCGGCTGGCGTAGGAGCGACTTCCGCCGCGTCCCCAAACCCCGTGGCCGGCGGCGCAAACGCGCCCGGTGCCACAACCCCGGCTGCCGCGCCGACCGTGCCGGCACGCGCCGTCCCGGCGGCTTCGGCACTGTCCACCCCCGCCGCGCCGTTAACCCCGGGAGCAGCAGCCCCGGCCGCAAAGCCGGCTGGCCCGCAGGTCCAGCCCGCCGCGGGTGCGTCGAACGCCGCGGCGAAGCCAGCGGAGCCGCTCACTCTGACCAAACCGGATGAGCCAGCGGCCCCTGCCGCGGCCGCTCCGGGAGAGAGCCCAACGAGCCACACGCAGGAGAGCCCGCTCGCAGCGCTGGGCGACTCGTGGAAGATGGTCCTCTACCTCGTTCCCCTGCTCGCGCTCACCGTCGGTGGCCTCCATCTTCTTCGCCGCTACCAGGAGCAGAACGGGCACCTGCCAGCCGGCGTTGCCGCGCTCGCGCAGGGCGCAGGCAAGAGCGCTGCCCGCACACCTGGGGCCGACCTGCAGCGCACGCCGCGCGCAGGGTTCTTCCGTCGCGAGCGCCCGGCCACAACTCGCGGGTCCGGCGACATGCGCGTTCTCGAATCGTGCGCGGTGGGCGGGGCGATGCTCCACCTGGTCGAGGTTCGTGGGCGGACACTTCTG
>JBBRJW010000673.1:0-2459 GCA_038218705.1 Chthonomonadales bacterium
AGCACACTGCCTCCATGCCGGCCATCCTCCACATCCTGAGCGGCGAGGCCGCCGTCTCGCTTGGCGGCGACGAGACCGAGGCGAAGCCGGGCTTCTGGGCCTATATGGACGCGAATCTTCCGCACAGCGTGGTGGCGCGGACCCCGGTTGTCATGCTGCTGACGATGCTGAAGTCCGCAAAGGCCTGACGCCGCCCGCAAGCCATCCGCCCTTACTAAGCAGGAACCGAAGCCCTCTCTCGCGTATCTTGCTCCAGCGGGAGCCCGGTGAGTCTTGCCGGCTGCGCGGGAGGCGGCATGAGGGTTCCAATCTGTTGCTGCATGGCGATGCTGGCCCTGGGAGCGGCTCGCGTAGGGGCTGCCACCATTGGCAGCCCCTCGACCCCGTCCGAGCTTTTTGCGCAGCTTACATCCGCCTATAAGGCGGGGCAGCGCGATCTCACGATTACTCCCGGCCTTTACAAGCTTCCTCCCGCGGACCGGGACACGCTCGGCTTTGACGGCTGGCGCGACACGAAGATTCACGCGCGCGGTGTCACCATGGTGTTCGAGGACACCACCTGGGCCCATCGCCCGGTCCGCTTTCTGCACTGTAAGAATGTGCTCTTCGAGGGGGCGACGCTGAGCCTGGCCATTCCGGCCGCGACGCAGGGCCGGATCGCATTATTGGGAGAACGGGATGGCAAGCGCTTCGCGGACTGGCAGATTGACGCCGGCTATACGGCGGATGTTGACCCGGTGAAGTCGGCGCTGGATGTTGTCGATCAGCGTACGCGCGTACTCAAGGTGGGGACCGGCGATTTCAGCCCAGCGAGTGTCGACACGCTCGCGCCCGGTCGATTCAGAATGTGGTTCCGCGGTGAGCTTCCAGGGTTCGTCGTCGGCGACTGGCTCATAACGCGGGCTGGCGGCGGCTCCGTCATCTGTCACGTCGATTCATCGGAGCGTGTCACCCTGCAGGGCCTCCACCTGCAGAATGGCGGTTTCGCCACGCTCTTCGAGACGAGTGGCGGCTCCAACCGCTACCTCGCCTGCGTCGTGGAGCCCGGGCCGCTCCCCGCAGGCGCTTCCGAGCCGCCGATTTGCGGATGCGGCGCGGACGGCTTCCACTCGACCGGAACTTCGGTCGGACCCGACATCGAGGGCTGCGAGTTCCGCGGCGTATTCCATGACGACAACATCGCCATCCATGGCAGCTTCCACAATGTCGAGGCAGTCGACGGGACCGTGCTGACCCTCAAGGATGGCGCGGACGATTTCGCCGTCGGTCAGCCTGTCCGCATCTCGGATGAGCACGGCTTCTTCGAGCAAGCGATATGTACTCGGATCGCGGCCGGGAGCCAGGGCCGCCCGTCGCTGACGCTGGATAGAGCCATGGGCGTGCCGGTTGGCGCAAAAGCGAACAACCCCGGGCGCTGCGGACGCGGATTCAAGATTCTCCGGTGCAAGCTGGGCAATACTCGCTCCCGGGGCATCCTGGTCAAAGGCGACGACGGGATTATTGACGGAAACCTGATCGAGGGGTGCGGGATGCCCGCGGTTTCGATCGGCCCGGAGTACTACTGGGGCGAGGCCAACTACGTCTGGAATCTGCGCGTGGCGCACAACACCTTCCGCCAGTGCCAGAAGAACGGTTCCGGCGACGGGACCGTGTTTGTCCACGGGGATGGCGCGATTGGCAATCGGAAGATTACGATCACGGACAATGTTTTCGATACCTGCTATGGCAGCACCAGAATGAGCTGGGCCTGGGTGGACGGTCTCGCCGTTACGAACAACCGGATCTTGTGCCACGAGGTTACGCTGCCGGGAAGCGCTCACGCGCTAACCCTTGCGCACGCGCACCATGTAACGGCCTGGGGAAATACAATCCACGACGTGCGGATACCGCGAGAGGCCGTTCAGCTCGGGCCGGACACGCCGGGGGCCGACGGAACGATCCCCGGATTCAGGAGATAGCTGCCGTAACCGGGTCCCGGGCCAGGTTTTGGCGCCCTGAGCCCGTCCTGCCGTCTCGTTTTCGTGCTGCACGGATGCAGCCCATTCGCCGTACCCAATTCAGGAGAGCTGAGGGTTTGAAATGAACCGACGAGAGAGAGTTTTTCAGCTAATCGAGGGCGGAGACGTCCCGAATCGCGACTACGTGCCCGGTGCGTTCTTCCTCCACTTTGGCGGAGAGCATAGTCTTGGCGAGCCTGCCGTGCAGAAGCATGCCGAGTTCTTCGAAGCGACCGGCATGGACTTCGTCAAGATACAGTACGAGCGCGCGCTTCCGAAGCAGCCCATAGAGAGCCCTGCCGATTGGGATCGCGTTAAGCCGCTTGCGGAGGAGTACTTTGACCCGCAGCTTGTGGTTGTGCGGCGGCTGGTGGAGCGACTGAAGCCGATCGCGCCGGTGATCGTAACGCTCTATTCACCCTTTATGTGCGCGGGCCACTTTGCCACTCACCAGCTTCTGGA
>JBBRJW010000674.1:0-2454 GCA_038218705.1 Chthonomonadales bacterium
CGCTGCCCGCTGCCGTCTACTCCCGCGACGCCGACCACTTCGCCGGGCAGTACGCTCAGCGTGACACCGTCGAGCTGCGGATGTCCCCGCCCGTCTCGAACCGTAAGGTCGACTACCCTCAGCCGCGGCCCTCGCCCCTCTGTTGGCGCGGGCTCACGGCGCGGGGAGAGCGCCTCCGAAATGGGCGAATCGCCGATCATGGCCCGGAGCAGCGCGCCGGGGTCGGTTTCGGCAGTAGCGAACTGACCGGCGAAACGCCCGGCCCGCAGAACCGTCACAGCTTGCGAGTGCGCCATCACCTCTCGGAGCTTGTGAGTCACCAGCAGCACGGTGGTTCCCGCTCGCGTCAGTCGCTCCAGAATCTCGAAGAGGCTGTCGGCTTCCGCAGGCGCGAGCATTGCGGTCGGCTCGTCGAGCATCAGCAGCTCCGCGCCGCGGGAGAGCGCCTTGACGATCTCGACCTTCTGCTGCGCCGCCACGCTGAGATTCGCCGCAGGAGCATACCAGTCGACGTGCGCGATGCCCATGCGGCGGGCCAGCGGCTCGACCGAATCCACGGCGGCATGGCGGCGAAGTCCGCCCAGCGGCCCGGCCCGCTCGTCGCCCAGGATAAAGTTGTCGATTACGGAGAGCGCGGGGATCAGGGTGCAGTGCTGACTGACAAGCCCGATTCCGCGTGCGATGGCATCGGCCGGGCTCCGTAAGCGCGCGCCAATGGATTCCCCGCGAAAGCGGATCTCGCCAGAATCTGGAGAGAGCCGGCCATAGAGGATGTTGAGGAGAGTGGACTTGCCTGCGCCGTTCTCGCCCACGAGCGCGTGGAGCGAACCGGCTGCAACATCCATCGAGATGTCGGCGTTCGCTACCACCCCCGGGAACGCGCGAGTGATCCCGCGAAGGCTCAGGAGCGGCGCAGGGGCGTCAGGCTCGTCGGTTGGAACGTGCATGGGTTGACTCCCCCACAGCAGCCAGAGAGGCAGGCGGCCAGTCGACGCATTGTAGCCAACGGAGGGTCATGGTGTCAAACGCTCATCGCCGCGGCAGCGCTTCTCGCATGCTGTCCGGCAGCGCCGACCCGAGCAGGTGCAAAGGCGCCGTATCGCCGGATAGACGCGCTTATCGGCAACTTGTCGAACATCTCCGCGCGCTCCATCGTCTGATCAGAAGAGCCGTCACAATGGACGGATTCTCAATCTAACACTGGAAACTCCCGCTTTTGCTTCAGCGGAATCGCCAGATTGGCGTGTGCATCGAACCCCGATAGCCAGTTGAATGCAGCATTCCAGGAGACGAGCACTGGACGATAAGATTGCACAAAAGAACTCGGCAGTCGCGCGAACTCGGCCGCGGTACATTGTTGCAGACATTCGCGCTGCCTATAATGTCGATGAGCTGCCTCTGCCTGGTCCGAACGGCCCCAACGGCCGGCGCGTCCTGAATCTGGAGATGCTGCGGAACCACGCCTTCTATTGGGACTGGCTCAACAAGCGTGAAACCGAAGAAGCGCTGATGGAGATGTATATTACCAGGACGCGCCGAGCTCATTAGCTGAAACCTCTACGGTCGGCACATCGGGCTAGCGCCGATCCGTTTGTGGCTGGCCGCCTCACCGGCTACCCCCTGCAGCCGGCCCTTCCCGGGTTCTGCCCGGCCCTCGGGGCGAACCATCAGAGCGGCGTACTAATATCGATGTGGAGCGATCGCAGACCAATCTCCTCCCAGACAGTAAGCTGTCGAAAGCTCACCTCGTTCCAGCCAGCCCGGAGTGCGCCTGCCGGTATGAGCCATCGGAACGTCGGCGCATCATCCCAGGCGTGGGCCTCGGGTGGGTTAGGCAGAATCACGCTGTTCACAGTCACCTCAAGCCTCCCCCGGTTCACCACGCAGGGAAGGCACCCGCTTCTCATCGTTACAAATAGCTCGCGGCTCACTGCATCCCGGGGGGGCGGGGCAGGCAGCCAGATTCGAAGTGGCCGCCGGAGTTCGATATCGCGATCCGCGAACCGACCGCTCAGCTCCGCGGCCTCCCAGTACGATCGCTCCTGAAGCCGCTGCTCCCCGGGCAGCGCCACACAGGTAACCCGCCCCATAAGTTCCGTGACGGCGCTTGGGCCCGGAGCCTTTCGCGCGAGCCCGGCGGAAAAGTAGGCGCGCGGCCAGGCGTGCAGGTCTGTGTGAAGCAAGCCGATCCGTACGCCGCGGCTCCAGACTGTGATACCAGCGCGGCCAAAATCGAGCCGTACCGGTCGCAGCGCGTCGCGCGTGGCGGGCGGCAAGGCGACTGCTGCCCGTGCGACCACGCGACCGTCCAGCACGCGGCGGGCCTCTGCCCTGCTGGCACCGGCCACGATCTCGATTCTGTCGGCAGGATAGCTCTTCTCCGGCGCCGAGCGCTTCCCCTTGCCGACCACAGCCGCCGGAGCGAGGGTATCTGTCTTGTTCGGCGCAAGTACC
>JBBRJW010000675.1:0-2446 GCA_038218705.1 Chthonomonadales bacterium
AGGCTCGCAATACCTCGTGGAGGTGCTGCGTCAGGCCCTCGTCAAAATCCCGGGAGAAGACGAATGAGCGCCGATCTTCCGCCAGAGGTCGACTCTGCCTCTCGCGGCGATACGGAGGCGCAAAAGGAAAGGTGTGCGAAATCGGCCCTCGAATCTACTCAGCCCAAAATCGTTAACCCTAAGCTGCAGATGCTGCTCACCTGGCTGGAGCTCCTGAAGGCGTGGCTCGCGTTTATGGCGGAGCTGGCATCGCTCTTGGGCGCCCGGAAAAGCCGGGAACGGCCCTGGAAGATCAAGATCGCCCGCCGCAACCAGGAGATCGCCCTGAGCGATAAGGAGATCGAGCGGCTGATCCAGCGGCAGAAGAACCTGAAAGACCTGGAACGCCTCTCCGACGCGGCGGCGCGGTTCAAACTGCCGGAGAGCGACTTTTTCACCGACCCGGAGCAGATGCGGCGGCTGATCCATCGCATCCTGGAAGAGAATCCGCCGTGGCTCTATGTCTCACGGTCGCTGGCAGGCTCCGACGGCGCGGGCGCCGCACAGGACAAGGCGGTGCTCTGGCGCGAGCAGGAGACAATGGAGATGCAGGAGGTGACGCTCTTCCTGCCGGACGATAACTGGCGGGACCTGCCCCTCGCTTCGATGACTATGCGGCCGGTCAGGCATCTCGGCGAGGTGTGGCAGGCAAGGCTGCTGGATCAGATTCTGCCGCCCGAAGTGCTGCTGGACCGCATCAACCGCGGCGAAGTCCTTATCCCGGTCAGGAACAACCTGCGGCAGCGGCTGGAGTTTCGCACCGAGCAGCGCTGGATGGAGGTCCCGGTGCGCAGGCGGGTGCCTATCGTAATCGAGCAGGAAGGCTCCGCGGGCCAGGGCGGGCAGCTCCTCTACGTGCTCCTAGATTCTAGCGCTTCCATGCGCGGAATGAGCGCCACCCTTGCGCTCGCGGCAATCTCCGCGGCCCTCCGCGCCAACCTGAGCCAGCGCAACTCCCGCTACCTATTTCGCCGGTACGCCGAGCAGGACGAGATCTGGCCCAGCGTGATCGAGCCGCCCGTTCAGGCGCGCACGGTCGAGGAGAAGGACGCGCTGCTCGACCTGATCTGCGCCACCAATTTCAACGGGGGCGCCACCCACGTGAACCACGCGCTCGACGTTGCCGTTTCCGACATTCGCAACCTGCGGCGCGACGAGAAGTTGGAGGCCGAAATCCTGCTCGTCACCGATGGCCGCGCGGAGATGCTCGAAAGCACGGGCCTTCGCCTGCGCGAAACCGGGGTTAAGCTGCACACGGTGATGGTCGCGCCCGAGCCCAATCCAAGCCTGGCCGCGATCTCCGAAAGCTTCACTATGCTCGATATAGGTCCGGAGGCAGCTGTGCCTACTGCCAACTCGCCAATTGAGGCGGTCGTGGTAATGCGGCATCCAGCGCGGAAATCCTTCCACATTTAGAATTGAGCCAGCCCCCCAGCCCCAATACTGGGGGAGTCTGGGCGCTTCGCACCCGACAGCCGCTCGAAATTACAGGCGCCTGTTGCGTTTCGGGCAACAAAATAAAAACCTGTGAGAAATTTGGTGAATTTGCATTCAGGCGGAACTTCCGATCCCAGCCCAACGGTTTATGGAGCAATGGAGAAAGGAGTTTGTAGCAATGTGGCTCACACCTGAACCCGACGATCCGACGGATAATCATCTGCTCGCCGGACAACTTGTATCCCCCGGAACCTACCGCAACGTGGAGACCGGACACTGCCTCCAGTTCGAGCAAGACGGACTGCTTCCTCCTAGTTTCGATGGCCGTGTCGCCTGTTACGAGCCGGTACCTCGTACCTGGCACGAACGAATCGAAATGCGGAATGGGGAGAGAGAACACCAATCCAAAGTGTTGGATTAGAGTCCTCGATATTCCCAACACGCCAATAGGCCGGGCGCGGATCAGACAGGTTTTCTGTTGAATGTCCGCGCCCGGCCTATTGGTTTTGTATCCTTGTACGCTATACTACCGTCATAACAGATTACACAGCATACCCCGGCAGCCGTCTCCTGATTTTTGCCGTTTGTTGCCTGTCTGACGCTGGCCGCCTCACTCCACTTTTCGCCGATCACCACCCTGGCCGGCGGCAGTAAACCGAAAGGTCGATACCCATGAATGATCGAAGAACCGTTCCTGCAATGGGCCCGATGCGTCTGAACCGCAGAAGCGTCCTTACGCGGCTTGCCTCCGGCCTCTTTCTCAGCCTTGGGGGCCTGTCGTTAAGCAATGCGGCGTTTGCCGATGCGCTGGTGCAGACGCCGCGCCAGACCGAGGGGCCTTTCTATCCGGATCACATGCCGCTAGATACCGACAACGACCTGCTGATCGTCAACGATTCCATCTCTTCCGCGGTGGGCACCGTAACTCACCTGACCGGCCGCGTGCTGGATGCGCGCGGCGAGCCCATCC
>JBBRJW010000676.1:0-2444 GCA_038218705.1 Chthonomonadales bacterium
AGGAGACCCAGGAGATCTTTTCAAAGGCGAGCCAGGCCGGCGTCGCCATGACCGCCATGAAGGTCTACCAGAACGGCCGAAAGAAGATGTCGGACAACCAGACGCTTCAGGACCAGCTCAAGTCGAAGGACCTGGTTGGCAGGGCGCTTCTGCGGCACGTTCTGGGGCTGAAGCGCGAGGATGGCAAGCCGATCTTCAGCACGGCCGTCTCATCGCTCCACAACCAGCAGATGTTTGAAGAGAACATGGGCGCGCTCGCCTCCGTGGCAGTGCGCCGCGACGGCCTTGAGGCGCATCTCGCCTGATCGCGCCTTCGCCCACCCGCACTTCGAAGCCCGAGAGCAGTCGTGTCCCGGGCTTCGAAAGTTTTTGTGCGGGCGAACGTCCGGTCAGGAGGAGTCGCGTTCCGGGGTATAGAAACGACCAGTGTGGACGAGAATCAAATAAGAGCTGGATACCGGGTTCCACAATCAAATGAGGGAGGGAAAACCAATGCCCAAACCACTAGTCGCCATCACCGTAGACTCAGTCTGCGCGGCCACGGGAAAGTGTTTTGTTTCCGAATTGGTCTCTGTCGCGGAAGAGTATACGGTTCCCATGACCTGGCTGCTCGATGTCACCGAGCACGATCCTCTGACAAACGTCAAACTCTACCATAACGAATACCTCCACCGCATCCCCGCCTGGCACGAACTCGGCCTCCACATCACTTTCGATAACTCTGCTAACAACACCGTTGCCCGCGGCGACCTGATCCGCATCGGCAAAGACATTCTCAAGCAGTTCTCGATCAAGCCCACCGCATTCCGGGCCGCAAACGGCGACCTGGAGCCCGATGACCTGCGGGCGCTTGAGGATATCGGTATCCTCGTCGACTGCACGGCCGGATCCAGCGCGGCCCAGCCGGACGGCTCACCGAAAGAGCCCTACCACCCGTCGTACACGGAGCTCCATGGCAGCGGCGACGCGCGTATCTGGGAAGTTGCGGTCGCGAACGAGTGTGGCATGGCAGCGTATCTCGATAGCGGGTTTGAGAAGCTGCAGAAGGTGATAGACGCTCGTCTTGCCGTATCGCACATCCTCTGCCTCGGTCTCCACGACTGCGTGGACAACGCGGCAAACCTGCGCAGCACGGTAGACTATCTGAGGAAGCAGGGGGCTCGCTTCACCACGCTGACACAGCTCGTCACCGAGTTGTAGTCCCGAGCTGCCCGAGGGTTTTGTGCCGGAGAGCCCCCTCTTCCCGCCAGTGGAAGAGGGGGCTCTGCACGTGCGCGGCTGGCGAGACGATGCGCCAACGCGGAGGAGGTTTGCGAGCATGGCAAGTGGGAGCAGGGGAGTCGCAGTCATTACGGGCGCATCGAGCGGCATCGGTGCGGCCACGGCGCAGGCGCTGGCGGCGGCAGGGTTCGGCCTGGTGCTGGGCGCGCGACGGTTGGAGAAGCTGCGTGAAGTCGGCGAGCCGCTCGGGGCCCGGTGCCTCGCGCTGGATGTCACCAGCGCGGAATCCGTGGAGACGTTCTGCGCCGAGGTGGACTCAGCCAACGTCCTGGTGAACAACGCCGGTGGAGCGTGGGGGCTGGAGCGGCTCGAGAGCGCGATCGATGAGAACTGGCAGCGAATGTACGATACCAACGTCCTGGGCCTAATGCGCATGACGCGCGCCCTGCTGCCGAAGCTGGAAGCCTCCGGCGCGGGGCATGTTGTAAACGTGGGCTCCATTGCCGGGCGGGAGGCCTACGTGGGGGGCGCGGGCTACAACGCGGCCAAGTTTGCCGTGAAGGCGATCACGCAAGCGCTCCGCCTCGAGCTCGTGGGCCGGCCAATCCGCGTCACGGAGATCGCGCCAGGGATGGTGGAGACGGAATTTAGCCTGGTGCGCTTCGAGGGCAATACCGAGCGCGCCGCGAAGGTGTACGAGGGACTGCAGCCGCTCACCGCCGAAGACATTGCCGACTGCATCGAGTGGGCGGTAACCCGTCCCGCGCACGTCAATATCGACGAAATGGTGGTGAAGCCGCTGGCCCAGGCTTCGGCGACGGTGGCCGCACGCGCGAAGCAGGGAGCCTGATATGACCGACATCCCGGCCGAGGCGAGGGCCGCCAGCGCCGGCTGCGCCCTCATCGACCGCTCCGGCGAGGGTCGCCTCGCCATTCGAGGCGACGAGAGGCTCACCTGGCTCCAGGGAATGGTATCGGCCGATATGCGCCGGCTGAACGCCGGCACGCCCAGGCTCGCCGCCTGCGTGCTCGACGCCACGGGCCATCTGGTCAGCGATCTGGCGCTGCTCGCCGTCAGCGAGGAGCCAGGCTGGCTCCTCGCTGAGCTCCCCGCGGCACGGGCGGCAAGGGTGCAGGCCCTCTTCGAACGGCTCATCATTATGGAGGACGTCGAGATCGAGGAGATAAGCGCGTCCACGACAGCGCTCTCCCTGCAGGGCCCG
>JBBRJW010000677.1:0-2429 GCA_038218705.1 Chthonomonadales bacterium
TTTGCGGCCGGGCCGCGCCTCTTTGCCATAGAGATGCAGGTGCGTGTCGGGCATGCCAAGCACATCGGCCGGATCAGGAATTTCGCCGATCAGGTTGACCATCGCCGCGCATTTCACCACGTCGGTCGAGCCGAGAGGGAGCCCGGCAATCGCCCGAAGGTGATTCTCGAACTGGCTCGTCTCCGCCGCCTCGATTGTCCAGTGCCCGGAGTTGTGCACTCGGGGCGCCATCTCGTTCGCATAGAGACGGCTGTCACGAAGAAAAAACTCGATTGTGAGCACTCCCACGTACTCCAGCTCCTCGAGCACGCGGCGCATGTAATCCTCGGCCTCCTCCTGGAGTGGTCGAGTGAGGTTTGGCGCAGGCGCGAGCGTGAGTCGAAGGATGCCTTCGCGATGATGGTTCTCAACTAGAGGATAGAATGCAATCTCGCCATCCTGGCCGCGCACGGCCACGAGGGAGAGCTCCCGTTCGAAGGGCACAAAGCCCTCCAGGATGAGGGGCATTCCGCCAAGCGACTTCCACGCACGGCGAACGTCCTCGACCTCATGAAGCACGATCTGGCCCTTGCCATCATAGCCCATGCGCCGGGTCTTCAGCACTGCCGGGTAGCCTATTCGCGCAATGGCCTCCTCCAAGTCGAAGAGGGTGTCGGCCGGGAGAAACGGAGGAGTGGGAATTCCCTGGGTACGGAAGAACGTCTTCTCGACAAGCCTGTCCTGCGAAGCTTCCAGGGCCTGCGGCGGAGGAAAGACCGCGACTCGCTGCGCAAGGTAGCGCGCTGCGTCCACAGGAACATTCTCGAACTCATAAGTCACCACGTCCACGCCCTCGCTGAATCGCTCCAGCGACTGCACGTCCTGATAATCTTCCGAGAAGCCTTGAGCAATGTGGCCCATTGGAGCGCGGGGATCCGGGTCCATGAAGCGAAAGCGTAATCCAAGGGGATACCCTGCAAGCCCCATCATCCGCCCGAGTTGTCCGCCGCCCAGAACCCCGATCAACATGTGGTTCCCTGCCTTCAACCGCGCCAATCCGGGCAGCGCGCTCATCTCAATTGCTCTCATGCTGCCCCTCTGGGATCGGGGCTTGCGAGCACGGCCTCTGTCTGCTGCTTCCGATAGGTGCGCAGTCGCGCACGGATCTCGGGATACTTGTTTGCCAGGATGGAGGCAGCGAGCAGCGCTGCATTGACAGCGCCCGCTCGTCCAATAGCCAGTGTTGCTACGGGCACTCCCGCCGGCATCTGCACGATCGATAGAAGCGAGTCTAACCCGTGCAGCGCCTTCGACTCCACCGGCACACCGAGCACCGGCAGAGCGGATTTCGCCGCTGCCATGCCCGGCAGGTGGGCCGCGCCGCCTGCACCCGCAATAATCACTTCGATTCCCCGCCCTTCGGCCGAGCCCGCATACTCGAACAGGAGCTCGGGAGTGCGATGAGCCGACACAACCCGCGTCTCATACGGGATCAGCAGGGAGTCGAGCATCTGCACAGTGTGCGCCATCGTCTCCCAATCTGAGCGCGACCCCATGATCACACCGACCAGTGGACCCATCCCATCCCGTCCTCTCAAAATGCCCCAATGGGAGCGCGTCCACATAACGGTCGCGTTCACGTTCAAGTGCAGTCGACCTGGCGGAGGAGCCAGCGCTGCGCCGCCACCCGGAGGAAAACCGATATCCGATAAGCTTATTCGTGCTTGGGAGGCGCGCTAAACCGGTCGAGGTTCTTCTTCGCCAGTGCATTCCCTGGATCGATCTGGAGCGCCTGACGGTAACACGATTTGGCCTTCTCCACACTCGCCTTATCGCGCTTCTGTTCGTAGGCAACGCCCATGTTGTTGTAGGCATCGGCGAACTTGGGACGAGCGACCAGAGAGCGACTGAAGAGCGCGATCGCATCTTCGGGGCGCTTCTGGCGCGTGGCCACAAGGCCCAGACCATTCAGCGCGTCTGCGTCCTTCGGATCGAGCCTTGCTGCCTTATCGAACTCGTCGCCGGCCCGGGTCAGGCTGTCGGCATCGCCCTTCTTGTAGTAGTAGCTTCCCAGCGCGCGGTGGATTGCGCCAGCCTTCGGGGAGCCGCTCACATGCTTAAGGGCCTGCTCCAGTGCTGCGGCCTCTCCCTCGGTATCCCCGGTACTGTGCAGACTCGATGCCAGGTTCACCCATGCCGCATAGTCGGTGGGATCCTGCTCGGTCACCTGCTTGTAGGTCTGCACGGCCGCGTCGTACTGGCCGGCCTTGTACTGAGCAAAGGCGAGCCCCTTGAGCGATTTCTTGTCCCCGGGCGCGAGCTCCACAGCCTTCGTATAAGCCTCGGCCGATTTGGCGTACTGGCCACTGCGAGAGTATGCCAGCGCCAGGTTCTGAATTGGAATGATCTCCTTCGGGCCGAGCTCCACAGCTCTCGAGAACTGGACGATC
>JBBRJW010000678.1:0-2427 GCA_038218705.1 Chthonomonadales bacterium
CGTGAGCTCGCCCGAGGCGAGAGCGGCCTGCACGTCCGGAATGTTGTCATACCCGACGACTTTGATCTTGCCCCGCTTGCCGGCTTCAGCGATGGCCTTCATCGCGCCTATTGCCATCTTGTCATTGGCGCAGAAGACACCCGCGACCGTCGGATGCGCGGCCAGAATGTTCTGGGTTTTCGCATAAGCCTGTGCTGTGTCCCAGTTTGCCGTCTCCGATGTAACAACCTTCAGCTTACCAGTGGTAGCGGCCACAAATCCCCGCTTCCGCGACTCGGCATTGTCCGCGCCGCGAATACCCTCTAGAATAGCGACCTCGCCCTGCCCGCCGAGCGCTTTAGTCAGCGCCTCGCCCGCGAGCTTTCCGCCGGCCTCGTTGTCTGCCCCGACGTAGCCATCGAGCGCGAGGCCCTGCGCCTTAGCGGCATCCGCGTCCACGCGGTTATCCAGGTTCACCACGACCACGCCCTTCTGCTTCGCGGCCAGCAGGACAGGGATGATCGCTTTCGAGTCGGCCGGCGCAATACAGATCGCCTGTACGCCCTTCGCCACCAGCGTCTGTACGTACGCTGCCTGTTTCTCGGCGTCCGCCTCCTGTGGCGGCGCTTCCGTTTCAAACGCGGCCCCGGCCCCGCCCGCGGCTTTCTCGAACTGCTCGATCATCGGCTTGAAGAAGGGGTTATTGCGCGTCTTTACCACCAGTGCAATCTTCAGGCCCATCGGAATACCAGTCACCGCGTCGAGATCGGCAATCGTTACGGACTTCGCGGGCGCAGTCGCGACGGGCGCTTTCCCGCTGACCTGTGGCGTAGTCCCTGAAGGCTCCTCGGCCTCCTTATGACACCCGGCTCCCAGGGCCAGCAGGGCCACACCCGCCATCCATCTGCTTCGCATTGGCTGCTCCTCCGCGCCGGGCTATTCGCCGGCACTTGCACGAACGCTGGCGGCGCGCGATGCGCCACGATTGATCTGATCCAGAAACACGGTTACCACGATCACTGTCCCGAGTATTACCGGCTGCAGCGTGTCGCGAATGCTCACCATTACGAGCCCGGCCTCGATCACCGTAATGGTCAGCGCACCGATTAGCGCGCCGACGATGGAGCCCTGCCCGCCTGCCAGGCTCGTTCCACCGATGACTACTGCGGCGATCGCCTCGAGCTCTGCCCCGGACCCCGCATTCGTGTCGGCCAGTCCGAACTTTGCGGTCACGAGTACAGCTCCCACGGCAGCAGTGAGCCCCGAGAGCATGTAGGCGAGCGTCTTGAAGCCTGCGACGCTCACGCCCGAGAGGCGCGAGGCCTGTTCGTTTCCGCCAATGGCCAGCACATACCGTCCCGCGCGAGTCACGCGCAGCAGCACCACGGCTGCTGCGACAACGGCCAAGGTTACAAGGGCGAGCGGCCAGCCCTGGCCCAGCACCATGAAGCGTGGGACATCTGCCCGAACGCTTGCCCCATCTGTTGCATAGAGCGTCAGGCCGCGAGCCGCGCTCATCATGCCCAGGGTCACGACGAACGCTGGAACTCGCCCGACGGAGACCGTAAGCCCATTAAGCAGCCCACACGAGATTCCAACGAGGAGCGCAATGGCGATCGCGCCCTCCATTACAACCCCGTTGGCGAGCATTCGAGCAGAGGCGAGCCCGCCGACACCCGTGACCAGCAGGAAGACGGCCACAGAGCCCGCCCACTGGCTCCGCTGGCCGCAGTCTCGCAGGGCTCGGTGGGTGAGCCATGCTCCCGCCGCAGCAATTGGCACAATGGGAAGAGCAGCGAGCCAGGTCGGAAGCGAGCCCCTCATGGCGAGCGCGAGGGCGACGCCGCTCAGCCCCAGCACAGCACCCACGGACAGATCGATGCCGCCGGTCAATATCACAAAAGTCATGCCGACGGCCAGAACAATATTCCGCCCGGATTGCTGAAGCAGATTCGGCAGATATGAGAGCGACCAGAAGGTTGCGCGAAAGACAGGATGCGCGGAGAATACGGCGCAGACGAGGGCAAGCATGAGCCAGGGGCGCAGCGCGCCAGTGAGGTGCCGCACGGTCGATCCTCCGGTGCCCCGCGATCGTGAGCTGGTTCAGCGGGCACGCGCAGAGTATAACAGAATGGTGGGGCGCTTGCAAGAGAAGCCCATTAGCAGGAAGGGAATCCAGCTCAGCGACACGAATTCAGGCTCACCAGATTTGCGCTTGCGCCCTGAGCGCTCCCGAGCATTGCCGAAGCCCCAGGAGAACCCGATGACCACTACCGGCTCGCTGCCCGAGCTCCACTCTGCCTACCCCATAACGCCTGAGCAGGCGGAGGCCTTCGCTCGCGACGGCCACATTCTGCTCAGGCAGGTGTGTACGCCCGCGGAAGTCGCCGCGTATCGCCCGGCAATCAGCAGTGCGGCCGAGCGCTTCCGCGTGCAAGCGAAGCCGCT
>JBBRJW010000679.1:0-2416 GCA_038218705.1 Chthonomonadales bacterium
CGGGTGCTCCCGGAGCAGCAGACACGTCAGGCGCTGTCCGCGCTCTGGCGCTACAACTTTGCGCCAGACGTGGGCGCCTTCCGTCGCCTCCATAAGCCTGGCCGCTGGTATGCCATGCCGGGCGAGGCAGGGCTTCTGATGTGTACCTGGCCGAAGGGCGACCAGATGCGCGTTCAGACCGGCTTCGACTTCTACTTCAATGAGTGCATGACCGGGTTCGAGTATCAAGCAGCGGGCCATATGATCTGGGAGGGGATGACACAGGAAGGCCTGGCGGTTACGCGCGCGGTGCATGATCGCTACCATCCCTCACGGCGTAACCCGTGGAACGAAGTGGAGTGCGGCGACCACTATGCGCGTGCGATGGCGAGCTATGGCGTCTTCCTCGCTGCCTGCGGCTTCGAGCACGACGCACCGGCCGGGGCGCTCGCGTTCGCCCCGCGCCTGGGCGCGGAGGATTTCCGCGCGCCCTTTACCACGGCCGAGGGCTGGGGAAGCTATGCGCAGAAGGTGGCCGCCGGATCGCTAAAGGCCACTCTCTCGCCGAAGTGGGGAGTAGTGAAGCTGAAGCAGCTCACGCTGACGCTCCCGGCGGGCGCTGCGGGGAAGCGCGTGCGGGTTACGCAGGGCGGCCGGTCGGTCGCAGCGAAGGGGAGCATGGCGGATGGACGCATCACGGTGCTTCTAGCCTCCGAGCGCACCGTGCGGGTGGGGGAGAACCTGATCGTTACGGTGGCGTAATGCGCCGGCACCGGCATTAGCCCGGGAGCTGGTCGCTCTGCGGCCGGAGCAGCTCGTCGGGCGGTACGTACCCGACTCCGCCCGAGCGGAGCAGCGTTGAAGCCGGATCTGCCGGCACGCCGGAAGCGCGCAGCAGCGATTGGCTGGCGCGCGTCTGCGCTGTGCGCTGCATTAGCGCCCCCAGGCAATCCGCTGCCGCCTGCCGTACAGAGTCGAGGTTTTGCGGGTCGTCCCACAGCCAGACCACGGCTGGAATGGCCGTCTCGTCGCCCACCTGTGTTAGCGCGCCGAGAAGCGCCAGGTGCACTCGCTGATCGTGAACGCCGCTCAACGCCACCAGCGCGCGCATGCTGTCCTGGGTGAGATAGTTGGCATCGGAGGGCTTCACCCGGGGCAGCAGGCTGAGGAGCGCGTTGAGCGCGAGGCCTTTCAGCTCACGGTCGCCGTCGCGGTAGGCTATCGCCAGTGCGCCGACGGCCCGGCCGTCCCAGCTCTGCGCCAGGCGGGCAACGGCCTCTCGGCGGGCTGTGCTCGACCCTCCGAGGGCGGCCCATGATCCTCCAGGTATTAACCACCACAGCCAGTAATTGTGCAGTATTGCGCCTCGCATTATGACGAGCAGGAACGCGATCCATCCGAGGCGGGAGAGGATGCGCCGCCGCCGGATGTCCTTCCCGAGCTGCATCTCGCGCATCAGCGTGGCAATGGTCCCCTCGACCTCTTGCTTCTGCCGGGCGGCCTCCACGAGGGCATGAGTCAGCTGCCGTGCGGCCTGCCCGGCCAGCGCCCGGGTCCTGGGATCTGGCGAAGTGGCTGCGTCCTCCATAGGGAGCGCAAGCCGGGCCACATCACCGGTGAGCTCGACCCGGATTACATCATCGCCGAGGGTGGGCGAAGGGACCGTGGCGCGCAGCAGCGAAGTTGCCGCGGCGTGCAGACGTGCTGCCTGCACGTGGGCCTGCACACCAGAATCGCCCTCTCTCTCCTCACTAAGAAGATTTCCCATTACACTCGCCTCGTGAAACGCCTGTCACGTCTGCGATGCGCCTCCGTTCTCTACCCATGCAAGACGCGAGGGCGAGGAGAGAGCAGATGCGGCGCACGGAGCCGGACTTCCTCCGACGATAATGCAGATACCCTGCAGACGGCGCACTCGCTTAACATACGATTCGAAGTGTCAGGAATTACTCGGGAGAGTTAGCGCGATTCTCCACGAAGAATTCCTGGAGAGCGTGAAGTCCGGAGCAGGGCGACGGGGGCGCTGAAGCCTATGCTCCGGATCGAACGGGACAGGGAGCTCGGGGTGGACCGAGCTCCCTGTTCTTATGTCTGGATTGCCGGAGCCGGAGCCTCCACCGCCGTGGCGGCGCGCTCTTCCCACCTGCCGTAGTTACGCACTCGATCGTAGCGCAGCTCGGCAAGCTGATTACTATCCCGAGTGCAGAGCTGCGCAAGCTCCTCCTCGATCTTTGACCCGAGGATTGCTCCCATGGCGGCCGCGTCGCGGTGGGCGCCGCCCGGGGGCTCGGGCACCACGCCATCCACGAGACCCGATTCGAGAGTATGGTGCGCGGTGAGCCGAAGCGCCGCAGCGGCCTCCGGAGCGCGATTACGATCGTTCCAGAGGATGGCCGCGCATCCCTCTGGCGGAATAACCGAGTAGACCGAGTGCTCG
>JBBRJW010000680.1:0-2412 GCA_038218705.1 Chthonomonadales bacterium
GCTATGGCAGCGGAAACCACACCTGGGTCGAAGTCTGGGATAAGAAGTGGCGATTTGTAGGCGCGGCCGAGCCAGACGACCAGGGATTCGACCATGGCTGGTTCGTTCAGATCGCCTCGCAGGCGGTCAGAGATAGGCCCGAGAATGCGATCTATGCTTCGAGCTTCGAGAGCACCGGACTGAAGTTTCCGCTCTCCTGGGACCCCGAGGCGCACTATGTTCCCGCGATAAACGTCACCGACCGCTACACCGCGCTCGCCAGCCATGCGCCCGAAGCACAGATGCGATTGGCCGTCGATGTGTTCGCTCGGCCCATGGGCGCGCGGGTCGAGGCAAAGGTGATTTTGGAAGAACCAGCCGACCACTCCGTGCGGCAGGAGGGGCTCAGCCATGGTCCCGGTGCGGACGGCAACGACCACCTCGTCTTCCAGCTCGTCAAGGGCCACACATACCGGCTCTCCACGTCCGGAGGAACGGCCACGGTCAGCCTCGCCTACACGGCAGGCGGCGCGAACGCCGACCGCATCGCGCTGTTCCAGGCTGGCGCGGAGCCCTCCCCGGTTCCCGCCAGCTATCGCACTCGAGAACCGGCCCCGCGGCCCCTTGCGGCAGGCCCGGCCGCTGCGCTGCAGAGGGCGCTGGCCGACTGGTTCGCCACGCCGGCATCCGAGCGGGGCGGCAAGAGCTTCCCTGCCAATCTGGAGCGGCTTCTCCTTACCAACGAGCCAGCGGTACGGGCGTCCGCATGGGAGGCGTATCGCGCCGCGCCTCTCCACGCCGAGTTGCGCCGCGATTACGACGCGCACGTTGTTCGAAACGGGGAGCACATCAGCCCCTACACGGTGAAGAGCGTGGGCACGCGGCCAGCGACGGGCTGGGCGCTGGTGGCGGCCATGCACGGCGGCGGGGGCGTGCCTCAAGAGGTCAACGACAGTCAGTGGCAACAGATGCAGATCTACTACCGCGATCACCCGGAGGCGGGAGGATACCTCTACGTTGCGCTCCGAGCGCCCGACAATACCTGGAACGGCTTCTACACCGACTACGCATATATCCTCGTTCAGAACCTGCTGAAGCAGTTCCTGCTGTTTGGCGACATCGACCCGGCAAAGCAGTTCCTCATTGGCTATTCACACGGCGGATATGGCGCATTTGCCATGGGCCCCAAGATGCCGGACCACTTTGCCGCCGTGCACGCGAGTGGCGCGGCACCGACCGACGGGTCAGGGCCAATCACACTGCGGAATCTCCCGTTTAGCTGCATGGTGGGCGGGGCCGATACCATGTACGGCCGCTACGACCTGGTCCGCAAGTTCGAGCAGGAGGTAAAGGTCCTGCGCGGCGCGCGAACCGATATCTACCCGGTCACGGTCAAGATCGTGCCCGATCATCCGCATTCGGGTCTCCCAGACCGGGACAAGCTCGCGGAGATGCTCCCTGCCATACGACACGCAGCGCCCCGTGAGCTCACGTGGAGACTGTCGGACAAGGTTATTACGGACTTCTACTGGCTCCGTACGGAGAACCCGGTCAGCGACGCGGAGCTCGACGCCTCCTGCCGAAACAACCGCGTGGAGGTGACGGTTTCGGGCGCGCTGCGCACGGCATCGCTGCTCCTCGATAGCCGCCTGGTCGACTTCTCGCGTCCTGTCAACCTCGTCTTTCAGGGCCGAAGAGTGGCGCAGCGGCTGAAGCCCTCGCTTCGCGTGCTCTGCGAGACCATGGCGCGGCGCGGCGACCCGGACCTCGCCTATAGCTGCGAGGTGCCGCTGCTGCCCGCCCTGAGCTCGAGCAGCAGCTCGCGCTAGCGGCCAGCGCCACTCGGCGGCAGGGGCTATCGCGTGCCGGTCGCACGGGGCTCGTGCAGGTGGCGGCCGATCAAGAGGTTGTAGAGGCTCGCGCCAGCCAGGCCGCCGATCATTGGCGTGAGAGTGTAGAGGAGCAGGCAGTTAGCTCGCGGCCCGGGAAATGCCACCTGGCCCCAGCCACCGAGCAGCACCACCATCCGCGGCCCCAGATCGCGGGCAGGATTGAACCCGGCCTGCGAGATCGGCGCGAGGAGGGCCACCAGAGCGGCAATGGTGAGAGCCACCGCGCACGGCGGCAGCCACCTGGGCGGCCGGCGCGGACTGTGGCGATCCGAGAGGGCGAAGACTACAAAGAGGAGGACAGCCGTCCCGATGGCCTCGGACGCAGCAGCCATCGGCGTGGTAACCGCCGCAAGCGCCGGCGCGGCATCGAGCGAGCCCGGGCTCGGATAGTAGGGACAGTAGAGCGACGCCGTGCGCTCGCTGCCGGGCGCTCCACGAACAATGCCGTGGAGCGCTTCGTGCCGGCGAATCACGGGCCCAAAGAGCAGCAGGAGCAGCCCTGCTGCGAGAAACGCGCCAGAGAATTGCGCCAACATGTACG
>JBBRJW010000681.1:0-2404 GCA_038218705.1 Chthonomonadales bacterium
CATACGGGCGATCTTCCTCGATATCGACGGCACCCTTACCGGCGCCGACAACCTGTTATCCGCTGCGTCTCGGGCCGCCATTGGCGCAGCCCGACGCGAAGGGTGCGAGGTGGTGCTCTGTACCGGTCGCGCCCGCTATACGACTCGGCCCATCGCGCTCCAGCTCGACGATCCTCCCAGAGGCTATGCCATCACCTCTAATGGGGGCGTGGTAACGAACTGGGAGACCGGCGAAGTGCTTCTTAGGAAGCTCTTGCCGATCGAGACCGCACTCATGATTATTCGCGCGATCGTCGAGGTGGGCGCGGAGCCCTACGTGTACGAGGACGCAGAAGGCGACGGCGTGCAATCCTCACGGGTACTCCACCATCCCGATATGGAGGTTGGCCCCTTCGCGACTTTCCCGCGCTTCCAGCCCTACGCGGACATTCTCAAGCAGCTTCCGTTTGCCCCGGTCTCTGTCAGCGCCTTTGGACCCGCCAGCAAGATCCGCCCGCTTGCCGACGCGCTGCAGGCCAGGCTTACGGCAGACGTGGCCATCATACAGTCCGGCGCGCACGATCACTGGGGCCTCGAAGTCTTCGCATCTGGCGTCAGCAAGCGGCTCGGGCTGGAGGTCGTTGCTGGCCGGCTCGGTGTCGATCGCGCCGAGATTATGGCGGTGGGCGACCACATAAACGACATTGAGATGATTGAGTGGGCGGGCATGGGCATCGCCATGGGCAACGCGCTGCCGGAGGTCAAGGCAGTGGCCGACTGGGTTACGGGTGATCTGGTCGACGAAGGGGCAGCAGTGGCGATCGAGCGGTTCGTCCTGAAGGGAGCAGCCGTATGATCAAGAACTGGCTTGTGAGGTGGGTCGCCAACATCCTGGGGCTCTTTGTCGTAACAGCCGTCGTGCCGGGCATCACCCTGGAGTGGCAGAAGAATCCGCTGGCGCTCATTATCGTCGTCGTAGCGCTCTCGCTCGCCAACGCGGTGATCCGACCCATCATTATGCTCTTCGCCTGGCCGATCAACTGCCTCACATTCGGACTGTTCGGCTTCGCTCTGAACGTGATGTTCTTCTGGGCGGTTGGGAGCGGGATGATCGTTAAGGAGTTCAGGGTGAGCGGTGCAGTCTCTGCACTCATCGGATCTGCTGCGCTGGGCGCGATCAGCGCGGTGATCAGCTTCTTCCTGAAGGATCGCGGCGACCGGGATTCTTAGAGTTCGCATCGCTGCACTGCACGTTCAAAGGCGGCTCGCTCAGGATCTGAGCGAGCCGCCTCTCGGTTCGGGCATGCCAATCACTCTGCAGCGAACGGCTTTCCGCTATAGGGGCACACGGGCGACCAGTGTAACGAGCGGATCCCCAAAGCCCGGGAAATGGACCCCCAGCTCCGCGCCGAAGTTACGGCTGATATCGCCGCCCACGAACACCTTGCCACCGAACCGGGTGACATCTCCGATGTAGGGTCCAATACCTGCACCGATGTAGACGCGGGAGCCGGCCACTAGCGACTTCGAATAGATCTGGTCGATGGTCAGGGGAACCAGCGTCTTGACGCCGCCAAAGTTCGCCGAGACGATCGCCTCAGCGTCTACCCGCGTACTGAGGCTCGGAGCCAGGCCAAAGCCGAAGCTGGCGTCTATCCCACCAATAAATCGAGTCCTGGGTGAGATGGACGCCCCCAACCGGAGGGCAATGGGAAAGGGCCTCGGAATCAACCCGAGCGCCGTTCCAACCTGGCACTTCCCCGCCCCATCCACCAGCTCCGGCTTTCGGAGCGATGTGCTCTCGGCCGCTTTCGAAGGGTAGAGATGCGCCGGGACGGCAGAAGCTGTTCCCTCATTTAGTTTGACAGATGTATTCTGGATAGGCTCGGTCTCAGCCTTAGTTCTCGACGTTGAAAGGGTGTCGGAATGCGCCGAACCGGCTGCGGCCATCAGCCAGAGCCCACCCATGAGCGCCGTGCCGGCTCCAAAGCAATGTCTCTTGTGCTCTCTCTTCATCGCTCATCTCCCCTGCTTCCGGCGTGGAAGCCTCGCTCATCGGGTGGATATCTCCCGTTTGTTGAGACACCATTCCGGCCCGGTTCGTTTCAACAACTCCTGGCACTTTCGGAAGTCTGCGGTCCCGCAGGCGGTTCGGATCCTGGCCCGGCAGGTCGACGGAGCCGGACTGCAGCGAGTTCCCTTCGTTGGCTTCTCGCGGTCGCTGACAGGAGAGCGAGTCATCGCTTTGAGGACGAAATGGTCCGCAGTTACATTCAAGGAGGTAGCTGACTGGCAGACTATCGCGGGCGCAGATTCTTCTTGCGGACTCGGAACCTAATTTGCTATAATCAGCCCAGCCCGCCGGCAGATGCCGCGGCATGCGGACGGGGACGTACAGCGAGAAGCCGCCCCGGCGCAGGTCGGG
>JBBRJW010000682.1:0-2400 GCA_038218705.1 Chthonomonadales bacterium
AGGGCGCTCGCCTGTCCTCACCTATGTGCGGGAATACGACGATAACATGGTTCGCGATGCGATCCTGCGCGAACTCGAGCGGGACGGGCAGATATACTTCGTGCATAACAAGATCGAGTCGATCTACCACGTTGCCGCGCACCTGAAGCGCCTCGCGCCGGATGCACGGGTGCTGGTCGGCCATGGCCAGATGTCGGAGGACGATCTCGAGCAGGTGATGGTCGACTTCTACCATCACGAGGCCGATATCCTGGTCTGCACGACCATCATCGAGAATGGGCTCGACGTTCCCAACGTGAACACCATTCTGATCGACAACTCGGACCACATGGGGCTCTCGCAGCTCTATCAGCTTCGCGGGCGGGTGGGCCGCTCGAACCGGCAGGCCTACGCTTATCTCTTCTATCGCCGCAATAAGCAGCTCACGGAGGTCGCGGAGAGGCGGCTATCCGCCATGCGTGAGTTCTCCGCTCTTGGCAGCGGCTACAAAGTCGCCATGCGCGACCTGGAGATCCGCGGTGCTGGCAATCTGCTGGGAGCCGCGCAGCATGGCGCAATGATCAGCGTAGGCTTCGACCTCTACTGCCAGCTGCTTGCACAGGCGGTGCAGGAGCTTCGCGGTGAGGAGGTGACAGAGGACATCCTGCCGCCGGTCGATCTGCCCGTAACCGCGCATATTCCAGAGGAGTATATTCCGGGCGAGCCCGAGCGTATCTACTTCTATAAGCGGATGAGCGCAGTGCGCGCCGTCAAGGATGTGGAGGCGCTGCAGGAAGAGCTCGAGGATCGTTTCGGCGACCCACCGCGTCCCGTGTGGGATGCGCTGGCTATCCTGCGCATTCGGATTCGGTGCAGTGAGATCGGTATCGCTTCCATTCGGACCGAGGGGGCGAATGTCAACATTCGGTTCCAGCCCAGCGTCCGGCTTACTCAGAACGCCGTTAAGCTGCTGACGGTTGCCTTCAAGAACCACCGTTTTACGCCCGACGGGGTTGTGATCCCCCTCCGGGGTCCAAAGGCCCTCGGGCAGGTGGAGGAGATGATCGCGGTCCTGGAGCGCGCCATTCCGGGCGCGTCCCGCAAGCCGCCCGCCGCTCCCGTCCCCGTCGGAGCGACGCGCTGATCCCGGCTGGCCGCGCCCCGGGAGGGCGCGGCGATCAGGGGTATACTAGAGTTCGCATTTGAAGTTCTGTGGGACCGAGACCCGGTCCCGGGGGACCCTACCCTGCGTCCCGGCGGCACGACCTGTTGGCCGGCTTCGCCACAACGAGAGGAATCACGGATGGCTAAAACCACTGTCGAACGTCCCGCGGAGGACAACCTTCAGCGCTCCGAGCTGACGGCGCTCTACCGCCTGATGCTGCGCATACGCCGCCTCGAAGAATCGGTCTATCGGAAATTTCACGAAGCGAAGATCGGCGGCTACCTCCATCGGTACGATGGACAGGAGGCCCTGGTGGCAGGCGTGCTTCCCTTGCTGCGGCTGCCCGGAGACTACGTGCTCTGCACCTATCGCGACCATGCCCACGCGCTCGCATGCGGAACCAGCACTCGTTCGGTGATGGCCGAGCTGATGGGGCGCGCAACGGGCTGCGCCGGCGGCAAGGGCGGCTCGATGCACCTCACCGATCCCGACCGCGGCTTCCTTGGTGGCGATGGCATCGTTGGCGGGCCAGTCCCGATCTCTCTCGGCGTGGGCTTTGCCCTGAAGTACCGGCAGACCGACAATGTCTGCGTCTGCTATTTCGGCGACGGAGCCATGAACCAAGGGGGCGTTCACGAATCGTTCAACATGGTTGGCCTCTACCGACTTCCAGTCCTTTACATCCTCGAGAACAACCAGTACGCCATGGGAACCTCGGTCTCCCGCTCCACCGGCCAGACGGACTTCGTGATGAAGGCCCGCGCCCACGGTATTGAGGGCGAGACCGTGGACGGCATGGACGTTCTTACGGTGCGCGAGGCGGCCAGCCGCGCGATCGAGCGAATCCGTGAGACGGGCGAGCCGTTCTTCCTGGAGCTCACCTGCTACCGATACGTTGGCCACGGAATCGGCGACGACAACACCGGCGGCCACAAGACCTATCGTACTGAGGGCGAAGTGGCTGAGTGGCGGCAGCGCGATCCGATCCTGCGCCTGCGGGATACCATGGAGGCCCGCGGCTTCATTACGCCGGAAGAGGCGGAATCGATCGACGAGGAGGTCAAAGCCGAGGTGGAGGATGCGATTACCTTCGCCGAGGAGAGCCCTGAGCCTCCGCTCGATGGCCTCTACGAGAATGTCTATTCCTGAGCGAGTCTTCTTGCGCGCCGCCCGGAAGGCCCGCCAATGCGGGAGCCGGGAGAGGCGGGCGGGCTCAACCGTGTGACTGCCTCCACTCAGTACCGTGCTGCCGCGAG
>JBBRJW010000683.1:0-2394 GCA_038218705.1 Chthonomonadales bacterium
TTCTTCGCGGACATGAAGCAGTGGGGCATCTACGCCGACTATGGCTACACCCCGAACCTCGCCCTCCGTGGTTACAATAACGACTACCCCTTCCCGCCAGAGATCCGCGTCCCCAGCCCCTACCTGAAGCGACGCATCGGCAAGGCCCTCGACCGCATATCTGAGATCGCCGCAGGCACGGACGAGGCCCTGAAGTCGCCCGCATCGAGAGCTGCGCTCGCCGTCTGGCTCGGCGGGGCCACTGCCTTTCAGAAAGCACATGCCGACGGTTGGGAGGTGGCGCAGGCCCCTGCGGGGTCGTCCGCCGATGGCGCGATCGCCCTGCCCGCTGCGGGCCCCTTCACGCTGCGCTGGAAGCCATCCGGCCCCTCCATCGCGTCCCTGCGGATAGAGCTGTTGCCCGGCGCGGACCACTCGATCTTCCGTGTCGGCGCATCGAGCGCGACCCTGGAGCCGAAGGTGAGCATTGTCCACGCGGACGGGACGAGCGCACCGGTGGCATTCCGCTATGCCGCGGCCGACCTCTACGAACCGCGCTACAACTCTGGCTTTGAGGTGCCGGGAGTCCAGAGCGGATGGCGGATCGGCGCTCAGCGTGCAGGCGAGCGTCACCGCTCTCTCTGGCTTCCGGCCACGCCGGCCCAGCTCGCACCGTCCGACCAGCTCGAGCTTACGCTCCCGCAGCTCCCCCTGCAGAGCGTGCGCGTGGCAGCTTCACCGTTCGCGCCCGACAACGCAGATGACCTGGAGCTCTCGCCGGATACCGGTGAGACCATTGCCGCAGGCGACACGGCTGCTAACCACGCCAGCCTCTCCACGCTCTTCCTCCGCTCAACCGGGTGGAACGCGGCGGCATTCCAGAGAGTAGTCGCAGTCGAGCGCGAAATCGCCGGCTGCCACGATGGCTATACTCCGGTCATGGTGACAGAAGCCACCACGCCGATGGTGCAGCGAGTCCTGCCGCGCGGCAACTGGCAGGACGAGAGTGGCGCCCTCGTCGACCCGAACCCTCCCCTCTTTCTGCCGGGCCCTCGCTCTACACCGGACCACCGACTCACCCGCCTGGACCTGGCCAAGTGGATTGTCTCACCGGAGAACCCCCTCACTGCGCGGGTCTTTGTGAACCGCCTCTGGAGACAGTTCTTCGGGCAGGGCATCTGCGCGCAGGTAGAAGACCTGGGGACGCAGGGCGAGTGGCCAAGCCATCCCGAGCTGCTCGACTGGCTTTCGGTGGATTTCCGCGACACCGGATGGGATATCAAGCGCCTCGTCCGCCTTATTGTCACCTCCGCGACCTACAGGCAGTCGTCGAGCCTTCAGCCGGAGCTGCAGGAGAGCGATCCCGGCAACCGGCTGCTCGCCAGCCAGAATCCGCGCCGCCTCGAGGCGGAATTTGTGCGCGACAACGCCCTCGCCATCGCCGAGATGCTCGATACCGAGGCCGGCGGGCCGCCTGCAAAGCCGTACCAACCCGCGGGCTACTACGCCAACATCCAGTTCCCGGATCGCAACTACGTGAACGATTCAGACGAGAGCCAGTACCGCCGCGGCCTCTACATGCATCGCCAGCGTACGTTCCTTCAGCCGATGCTGGCGAACTTCGATGCGCCCTCCCGGGAGGACTGCATCGCGGCACGAACGCAAGCAAACACTCCGCAGCAGGCGCTGACCCTGCTGAATGATCCGACGTTCGTAGAGGCCGCGCGAGTGTTCGCGGGAAACCTGCTTCGCTGGAAGGCGCCGACCGACGAGGCTCGCCTGGATCGCGCCTTTACGCTCGCCCTGGCGCGCCTCCCGAAGGCGGCTGAGAGGCAGTCAATGCTGCACTTCCTGGCTGGGGCACGAGCCGCTTACCGGGCCCGGCCCGCAGATGCACCGCTGCTCCTAAGGATCGGAAACGCAAAGCCTACGGAGGGCGATCCGATCGAAGCCGCCGCGTGGACGTCGGTCTGCCGGGTCCTGCTGAATCTTAACGAGACCATTACGCGTTATTAGGAGTGAGCCATGGCCTTTCCATTCGATAGCGAAGCCTTCAGCCGCTCTGTGTCGCGGAGAGCCTTTCTGCAGAACTCGGCAGTCGGGCTCGGCGGACTCGCGCTCGGCCTTCTGAGCGATGAGCCAGCGCGTGCTGCTGCCGATAGCCCCGGCGGGCCGAGGGGGGTCATCCGACAGCCGCAGAGGCCCATCCGCGCCAAGCGAATTATCCATCTCTGCATGGCCGGCGGCCCTTCCCAATTCGAAACGTTTGATAACAAGCCGGTGTTGAAAGCGCACGACGGCCAGTCCTTCCCTGCCTCGCTCACGCAGGGGCAGCAGCTCGCGCAGCTTCAGGGCTCCGTTCTCAAAGCGCGTGGCTCCTTCGCGGAGTTCAAGAAGTGGGGCAGCTCCGGACAG
>JBBRJW010000684.1:0-2390 GCA_038218705.1 Chthonomonadales bacterium
GCAGGCACAGCAACCACTACGCCGGAGTCCTCCGCGGGAATCTCCGAAAAAATCTTCATCGCTTCGATGATGCCAATTGTCTGGTCAAGCGAGATATGCTGGCCCACTTCGATGATCGGTGGGTCGCCTGGCTTGCCAGCTCGATAAAAGACCCCCACCATGGGGGAGGTGAGCGCCACATGATTGGCGGGCAGCGTGTCGGCGGAGAGAGACGCTGCGACGGCAGTGGGCCGTGGCCCTGGCGGCAGCGCGCGCTGGCGAGGAGCAGGAGCGCTTATCGGCGCGGGGGGCGCGATCTTGCGGTCGGTTCTACCGTCGCGCGGGCCGCGCAGGCGCAGATAGCGGTCCTCCTCTTCGAGGACAATCTCGTTCACACCGCCCTCATCCAACAAAGCGATCAGGCGTGCAATCTCTTCGAGCTCAAAACCGAGAATCGCCATGAGGGCGGTCCATCCTGTTCTTACGGGGCGCTGCCTGCGCGCCTCGAGCGGTTGGTAGCGCCGCCGCCCGGCGGGCTCCTAGCCGACAAATCTGGAGGTTGTGGGGCCAGTTGGGAGAGGGTCGATCGCAGGTGCGCCCGCCCCTTTGTCGCGCCTGCGAGTGTACCTCGCGGCGGCGCAGAAAGTAAAGAGGAGCGTCCGGCAAGCCCCTCATCCCATGCAAACGCAGGCAATAGAGAAGGGGAAGCCGCGAGCGCACCGCGCTCGCGATTTCCCCTTCAGTCAGTTCTATTTAGCACGTACCATACCAACCAGCACGAACCATCGCACGCCAGGTGCGACTAGCGGCTCTCGCCGCCCTTCTTCCCGATCTCGGCCATGTGCTCGCGATCCTGCGCCACCTTGGAGCCGCCCCGACGCCCGATCTCGGCCATATGCTCGCGATCCTGCGCCACCTTGGAGCCGCCCCGACGCCCAATCTCGGCCATATGCTCCTTGTTCTGGGAGACCGTTCGGCCGCCCTTTCGTCCCGCCGCCGCATGTCCCTCGGGATCTCCATGCCAGCCGCGCCCTGCAATATGCTCGCTTGCCTGTGAGCGGGCAGTCGTCGTTTCAGCCGCGTTTACTCTGCGTGCCATAGCAATTAATCTCCTGATAGTCTCTCGGCCGGCTGAGAGCAGCCTGCCTTAACCGTCCATTTGTGATTGGTGCAGCGGCCATAAAACCAGCCATGCAGATTCTTCACTCACTCATCACTTTCAGGCTTCGCGGCCCGTGATGAGACGGCGAGCAGAGATAATCCCCACTCTTTTAGAGAGACGGGCTGTCCGAAAGCATTGTTCCGTAAGCTCGTTCACTATCAGGAGCTAAATCAGCGCCGTTCTGCCCGGAGCCGCCATTGGCGCGATTGGCAGCGCGCTGGCCCAATCCAGATGCGATGGGAAGAGGTTCTCCTGGCTCTTCAGCACCTGCTCCCAGGTCACCTGTTCGCCTGTGTAGGCAGCCATGCGGCCCATGAGCCCCACGAGTGTTGAGCGGCCCATGCGCTCGCCATCGTTAACGGGCTGGTTCTTCCGGATGGATGCGAAGAGCTCGTCGTGCTCCACCTGGTACATATCCTTCGTGGGTCCGCTGTAGCGCCAGACCGTGTCGGTATGAATCGATGGCTGCCAGCCACGAATCTCTGCCGTGCCCTTCGAGCCCGTGATGTAGTCCGAGTTGTCGTTGTACGGGCATGGAATCTGGCGCTGAGCGATGGTTGCGCGAGTCCCATCCTCCCACTCGTAAAACACATCGATGTGGTCGTAGATATTCCCCTCGTTGTTCGGCAGCAGTCGCCCGCCCGTAGCCACGCAGCGCGCCGGTGGCAAATCGTTCTTCGCCCAGAGGATCTTGTCGACGCTGTGGCACGCCTGCTCGATCAGACCGTCGCCAGAGAGCCAGACGAAGTTGTACCAGTTGCGAATCTGCCACTCCGTATCGCTCATCCCAGCTGGCCTCGCCGAAGCTGGAGGCATCGACTTCACGGGACCGGTCAGGTAGGTGGCATGGGCGGAGCGTATCGGCCCGATCGCGCCATCGTGCAGCTTCTGATAGAAGGCCCGATGCGAATAGTTCGCGCGGAAGCAGAAGCCGGATTGGAAAGCGAGCTTCTTCCCGGCGGCCATCTTCGCGGCGACCATGGCAGCGCGCACGTTCACCGCGTCGGTGCCCATCGGCTTCTCGGCGAAGGTGTGCTTTCCCGCCTCCACCGCCGCAATGATGTGCTGTGGCCGAAAGCCCGGCGGGGAGGCGAGCACCACCACGTCAACGCCGCTCTCCAGCACGCGCTTGTAGGCATCGAGCCCCACAAACGAGCGCGCCTGCGTCACGTCGACCTGCTTCGCGACCGCTTCGACGCCGCGAATGGCCGCAAGGCTCCGGTCGATCGAGCTCTGAACCACATCACCC
>JBBRJW010000685.1:0-2383 GCA_038218705.1 Chthonomonadales bacterium
ACGAAGTTGCTGGCGAGCTCGCGGCGGACGATCAGCTCCTCCAGGAAGGCGGCGCGGTCCTGGGCGCCGGCGCCCTCGTCCTCCCTGGCGCGGCGGGCCACCTCGACCGGGGAAATGTGGCCCCACTGCAGCTTTCTCCCCATGTCGAGCGCCACGTGCCCCAGGTTGAGCGCGGTATGCATCGGCAGATGCCGGCGGAAGCTGCACGAACACTCTGCCCGGCTCTTCACTGCGTCGATGAACTCCCGCTCGTGCCCCGGCGAAGGAGGCTCAACGGCCGGAACGCTCGAGATGTCGATCTGAACACCGGCCCGGTCTACCGCCTGGGGTGTACCATAGTTGACGATGGAGAGAGTGGCGTCCTTGCCATGAAACACGATGCCATTGTGCCGCCCCGGCCCGGGCTTCCCAACGCCGAAGTGGAAGCTATTCGCCTGCATCATGTCCCAGGTCATCGTCATCTCCGGGAAGTCCCAGATAACGTTCATGGTGTCCGGCACGGTCGCCATCGAATCGGTAGCGTATCGGCCGCCAGAGGCCGCTACGGCGAGCGGCTGGCCGCAGTCGAGCGCCCAGAAGGGAAGGTCGAGTATGTGCGGCCCCAGCTCGTGGAGCCACGAGTCGACGTACTCCTTGAAGTACCGATGCATCCCATCGCGGAACCGGCCAGTGTTAAACGGAGTTTCCGGCGCAGGCCCGAGCCAGGTCTCCCAGTCGAGCCCCTCGGGCGGGTTGGAGTCTGCCGGGCGGCCAAGCCCCTCGGAATCGTCGTTCATGGTGCAGAAGTTGGTTACCGACGTGATCTTTCCCAGCATACCGGAGCGCACTACGTCGACGCACTTGTGGTAGTTGGGCGTGGAGTGGATCTGCGTGCCAACCTGCGTGACGCGTCCGAACCGGTCGGCCCAGTCGGCCATCCGCTTGCCCTCCATCACGAACCGCGACATCGGCTTCTCGCAGAGCACATCTTTGCCAGCTTCCATCGCGGCCAGCGTGATGAGAGCGTGCCAGTGCGGAGGCGGCGAGACAACAACAGCGTCGATCGCCGGATCTTCCATCATCTTTTGGAAGTCGTGATAGGGCCTGGCCCGACCCTCGGTAAATGCCACAGCGCGGTCGAGATGCGGCTGATACACATCGCAGACCGCTCCAATCTCCACGTCCTCGAACTCACTGAAGGTCTTCAGGTGGGAATCGAAGCCGCGACCGGCCACTCCTACAATTCCCAGAATCACCTTCTCACTGGCTGAAACGCCCATTGGTTCCGCCTCCCCGCGCCTCTGCGCGTCCCCTGCTGCCCGGGCCTAAGTTACGGGTGCAGTTCGCCGCCAGCGCGGCTAACTCCTCCGGCCCGGCCGGGTCATCGCGAAATCGCCTGTTAAGTCGAGCCTTCCCACTGTGCATCCGAACGGGCAGTACCGTTCTGCCGCGTGATCAATCCCTGATCTCGCGCGGTTGGTGGCGGGGAAGTGAGCAGAACAGGGGCGGCGAGCCCTCCCATCCTATATGCCGCGGCCCTTGACCCGGCGCTCGCCTGAACGGAGCATGAAAGCCCGGCCGCTGGGAATCTTCCCCGTTGTGTGATATGCTGATGGAACAGCTTCTCGCCCTGCCGCGAAGAGCGATCGTCCCCCGATGGCAGCGATCTTCAGTAATTCCCCACCAGGGTTGGTTGGCGCCGTGCCGTTTCTGCATCTCCCTCCGGTCCAACCGCATTTCTGCCAATACTACGGGTAACGGCTCGCCTGTCGCGTTCATCGAGGAGGTTTCTCGCATGAGTTTTTTCGGAGACGAATCGGTCGCCAGCACCGGGACGGTTGATACGCTCGGTCAGAACGTCAGTGCCGTCGCCTCGCTGGCATCGCGCGCACTTGCGGTTGCGGTGCTCGCCATCTACCTGCCCGCGCTGATTGGCGTAGCCATGCTAGTGGCTCTCTCGTCGCAGGGACCGATCATCATAAAGCGCGGCTATCGGCGGAGGAGCGGTGAGCTCGTCTACCTCTATGAGTATCGGACGGAGTGCTGGCGCACCTGGGAGGAGACTCCGGTCGGCCGCCTCATCCGCCGCACCGACCTGCATCGCCTCCCTCGCCTCGCAAACGTAGTTCTCGGAGAGGTGCTGGCGGGCGAGCGCGTGGAGCGTATCGGCGCATAATCGCCGCGCAAGGAGCCAGATTGTGTCGGATATAGTCTGCCTGGGCGAAGCGCTGATCGACTTCGTGGCCACGGAGTCCGGTGTGGCCGTGGGCGACTCCCCCGGTTTCGTGCGCGCGCCCGGCGGTGCTCCGGCAAATGTCGCCGTCGGCGCGGCCCGGCTTGGCCGCTCCAGCGCGTTCCTGGGCAAAGTCGGCGACGACCCCTTCGGCCGCTTCCTCGCAGCCAC
>JBBRJW010000686.1:0-2383 GCA_038218705.1 Chthonomonadales bacterium
GTTACGGCCGACGTCAATGGCTACCTCCATACCTCGTTCGTCACTAACCCACAGGTCTTCGGCGTTAATGGCTGGGACGGCACCAACGCAGACTTCTGCGAGGCGGACCCCCGCTTCATCGCGCGCGTCGGGAACAGCGGCTGGGATAAGCCCGGCGCAGGGGCCCACACAATCGACGGCGGGAAGAGCTGGACCAAGTGGGACTATGACCTGATGGCGAGCCTGGGCGGCTACCTCCAGGTGGCGGTCTCGTGCAAAAAGCAGCCCACCGGCGTTCCCGTCATGGTGGTCGTCGGACGCGGAAGCGCGGTAAAGCGCTCGACGGATGGCGGGGCGCACTGGACCGATGCCATCGGGCTGCCGGCAGGGACCATGAACCGCGGGATGTTCAGCCCGTCGCAGGCCCTCGCCTCGGACCGGGTAAATGGGCAGGCGTTCCTGTACTGGTCGGAAGAGGGAAACCGGGGGCGGCTCTACCGGAGCGCAGACGGCGGCGCGTCCTGGACCCGGGTGCTGGAGATCCCCTTCACCAGCGATCGCGGCTCCGACACCTACTGGCTGCGGCCGTCGCCGGGACTCGCGGGCGACTGCTGGCTCTCACTCGACCGGGGCGACGACCCGGCGAGCGGCCTCTACCATCTGACGCAAAACGGCAGCGTGGCGACCCGCGTTTCACGTGTGCAGCGCGCACGGATGCTCGGAACCGGCCGCCCGGTAGCCTTCCCTACTGTGCCAGCGCTCTTCATCGTGGGCAGAGCCAACGGCGACCCTTCCGAGGCGCTGTACAGTTCCGTTGACGAAGGAAAGTCGTGGACGAAGATCTATGACCAGGACGTGAATCGGCAGGGCGCGCTTACCGAGATAATGGCGATCCAGGGGGACCGCCAGGTCCGCGGGCGCGTGTACACTGCCACAGGAGGCCGGGGCGTCTGGGTTGGCGAGACAGTGTTTACTACGGTCCTCGCCGTCCACTTCTAGGGTCATCGGAGCTGCGCCGTCCCCTGCCCACTGCACGCCAGGGCGAGCCACCAAGCAGCCGTGCCAGCGCGGCGCCGCCGCCTGTGGCTAGCTCTCCTGCGAAGTGCGGAGGGGAAGCCCGACAGCACGAAAATGCGGCCCGAAGGATTCGGATATCCTTCGGGCCGCGATCAGGTTGCTTCAAGCAAAACGCACGCTAGCGGACTCTAGTACGTGAGGGTCCTGCGATCGAACAGCCGGAGAAGGCTGATGACGATCACGGAACCGATGAACGCCACGAACAGAGTGCCTGGATCCATGCCGGTTGCGCCGGGCTGACTTAGAAAGAGATTCCAGACCCAGCCGCCTACCACTGCGCCAACAATTCCAAGCAGCATCGTTCCGAGAAAGCCGGATGGTTCGTCCCTGCCGCCGGGCATCACGAGCTTCGCAAGGAAGCCTGCGATTACGCCGATGATGATCCATGTGAGAATGGGCATTGGACTCACTCCTTATTAAAAGGGGAGCGCAGAAGCGCTCCCCCGTTTAGCTCTGTGATGGTGTTTTGTGCGGTATTCGGTTTATCAATGCGCGGCGCTATTTGGTTGTTTCAGTATTCGATTGTGCCGGTATTCGATTTTGGATTGAGTGCGCTCTCCAGAGGATAACCCTCCTTCGAGCGATTGGCGGCGCGGAGGCCCAATACTGTGGGCAGTGCGCTTGCCTAGGCCCCGGAACATTGTGCTGCGCTATTCAGTTACTCGCTATTCAGATGTGCGAGTATTCCATTGTCGTGTCGGCTGAACCGATCGCAAACTATTTTGTTATCGCTCCCTTGGGAGCTCGGGGAGCCGCATATTGGCCCGGCTTCACCCGAATATGTAAAAAAGCACCCACTCACTCCCCATGACTGGGAGATCGCGGGCGCACTTGGCCTTACGATCCGAAACGACTGACGTTGCCGCTCCGGCTCACACTATTTCGTTTGTGGGGTCAGCGCCGCTCCCCGTCTCCGGGGTGTGCAGCGAGTAACATGCGAGAGACGGGCGGCCCCGGGGATCTGTTCCCGGAGTTTCAGCTCATCCGCAAAGATTCTTTGCGTCTCGCCTACCCCTGCACCCCGAGCGCTTCCGCATAGGCCACTGCTCGCTCCCAGGCCTCCATCGCGTCCGCAAGCGCTCCCTGCACGCCGCCATGCTCCTGCGAAAGTGCGATCACGTTGTCGGCGGCCGTAGGGGCGCTGAGAGTGGCTTCGATCAAGCGCAGCCGCGCCTCGAGCTGCTCCACCCGCTTCTCCGCCGCAGCCAACTGGGCGCGCGCGCGCTGCCGCTCCTTCGACATCTGATGGGCGTTGAGTCCCGCCGGCAGCGCGATCCCCTTCTGCGCGGGCGACTGGGCCAGAAGCTCGGCAACCGCTCCGGTGCCC
>JBBRJW010000687.1:0-2383 GCA_038218705.1 Chthonomonadales bacterium
CGCAACGACCTTCACCAGGTCTCCGCCAACAGCGATAGTATCAACCGCCGAGTAGATGGAGGAGTGGAAGTTGCCCTTCATGTCCGAGGAGACGAGCGGCAGGTCGGTGTACTGGAGAATGCCCTTCATCGATCCGTCAGCGTACTCCTTGACCGCCGCGTTGACTTCGGCAATCTCGACATTCTTGGCGAGGTGCGCGGTGAAGTCGACGACGGAGACGGTCGGGGTCGGCACGCGGAACGCCATGCCGGAGAACTTGCCCTGCAGCTCAGGGATCACCAGGCCGACGGCGCGCGCCGCGCCCGTGGCGGAGGGGATGATGTTGAGCGCGCCGGCGCGTGCATCGCGCAGGTCATCGCCAGCGGCGGTGTCGAGCAGCTTCTGGGTACCCGTATACGCATGAACGGTGGTGAGCAGGCCCTTCAGGATACCGAACTTGTCGTTCAGCGCCTTGGCGATCGGCGCGAGGCCGTTCGTGGTGCAGCTTGCGTTGGAAATGATGTTGTGCAGCTTGGGATCGTAGGTGTTCTCGTTTACGCCGAGCACGATCGTCTTGTCTTCATTCTTCGCAGGAGCGGAGATGATGACTTTCTTAACGCCCCGCTCGCGGTGACCGGCGGCCTTGGTGGCGTCGGTAAAGCGGCCCGTCGACTCGATTACGAGGTCAACGCCGGCTTTGTCCCAGGGGATCTCGTTGGGCGCGCGCTCGGCAAAAACCAGAATCTCTTTGCCATTCACGGTGAACCGCTTGTCCGCCGCAGAGACTTCGCCGGCAAAGGGGCCGTAAGTGGAGTCCCACTTAAAGAGATGAGCATTGACGCCCGCATCGGTCAGGTCGTTCACCGCAACAACTTCGATGTCGTTGGGATAGCGCTCAATGATCGTGCGGAGCGCGAGGCGTCCGATGCGGCCGAAGCCGTTGATGCCTACTCTAATTGCCATGGAAGATATCCTCCTCTGGATAGGAAACGGAACCGTGTGAGTTCCCGGATCGTTAGGTGCAAATCTTTGCCCGGTGCATGCTTTGCTCTCGACTGCAAGCAGTTGCTTGTGCTAGCAATTAGTCACCGAAACTGATTCTATGATAGCACTTTCCCAGAATGGCCGTCAACGCAATCTATCCCCCTTACGGCGGATTGTTGCGAGCCGAATCAATCCTATTGATGGAAGGTATCTCTCCAAACTGTATCGCACGGTTGACAAGCGAGAAGAAATGCCGATACACTTACTTGCACTGCCCAACTCGTTCTGGAAGGACGTGAAACCGTGTCCACTCGCGGATTGATCGATCAGATTCTCGACCTGCGGAGCTTCGCCGTTACCGGCGTCTCTCGTAACCAGGAGAAGTATGGCTACCAGGTCTACAAGTCGCTGAAGTTGGCTGGCTACTCGGTATACGCGGTTAACCCGAACACCGATTCGATCGATGGGGACCCCTGTTACCCGTCTCTCGATAATATTCCCGGCCCTGTCGAGTGCGTGGTGACGGTTACCCCACCGGCCGTTACAGAGGATACGGTGCGGCTCGCCGGGCACCTGAAAATCGGATACCTCTGGATGCAGCCGGGCTCCGAGTCGACCGCCGCCTTTAACGCGGCGCGGGCCTTCTCGCAGCAGGTCGTCTCGGGCGGGCCCTGTATCATGGTCCTGGCATCTCAGCGGCGGGCGCGCAATGCCCAGGCAGTCTGAAGCTCGCTCGGCCGCGCCGAGTCCCGCCCTGATGGGCGCCATGCTGGCGATGCTCCGCATATTTGCGGGCGCATTCCTGCTTCACAGCGGCATGGGCAAGATCGCCTGGCTCTCCTCCAATCAGCTCGGGCCAATGCTGAAGGGCGTGGCCGCGGCCGGTGGGGGCGGCCCGCTCGCCTTCTACATGCGCTTCCTCGCTCAGAGCGCCATCCCGCATGCCTCGCAGCTCTCATGGCTGGTAGTGGTGGGCGAGATAGGCCTCGGATCGCTGCTCCTGCTCGGCCTCTTCACCCGTGCCGCTGCTCTGCTCGCGCTCTTCATGAATGCCAACTACCTCCTCGCCTTCTGGGGCGCAGGAGCCGCCACCCAGGGCATTAACCTGGCATTCGTGCTCATGGAATTCACCTTCCTCGTGGTGGGCGCGGGCCGTGTCTGTGGAATCGATGCCCGCCTCGCCGCAAAGCATCCGCGCTGGATCCTCTGGTAGCGCACGCGCACGCTCCCATCCGGACCTCTCACACTTCAAGGATCTCTCGACGCCATGAAATACGCCGCTCCACCCTATATGAATGATGTGCTGCCCTATCCGCCCGCAAAGGACGCATGGCTTACCACAGCGCGCTGGCGCTGCGTGGAGGGAATCTTCCGCGATGTCTGCCGCCGATACGGCTTCCGCGAGATACGCACGCCCATA
>JBBRJW010000688.1:0-2377 GCA_038218705.1 Chthonomonadales bacterium
CAAGGAGCCACGATTGGGCACCGGTTTCAAGTATCACGTCGTCACGATCTCTGCCATCTTCTTCGCGCTGACTATCGGGCTGGTGGTCGGCAGTCTATTCGTCTCTCCCCGACTGGCAAACCAGCAGGAGCGCGCAATCGAGCGGCTCCGGCGCACCCTTAACCAGGACAATCTCACGGTGCGGGCCCGATTAAAACAGTGGGAAGATTACGGCGCTCGCGCAACGCCCATGATCCTTAAACAGCGTCTAGCTGGCGTGCCGGTTGCCCTGATCCAGACCGGCGACTATCCAGACGCGCTTGCCAGCGCGCGCGACACGCTCCAGCTTGCGGGAGCCCATGTTACGTGCGCTCTCACCATCGGCCGGGTGTGGAACCGGCCCGACGACCTGCTTGTACCCGCGCTCATAGACCTTCGGACGCGCGATCCACGCCTTCCTGCGGACCGTGCTGGACTTGCGGATACCGTCGCGCAGCTTCTGGCGCATGGCGATTCTGGCGCGCTGCCGCTTGCGCCGACGCTCGATTCTGGCAACCTGATCCACGCCGATTCCGTCTCTACTTTCCAGCAGCCAGTTCGCAGTGTGGTGATCGTGGCCGGAAGTCGGATCGAAGGCGCCACGCGGATCAGTCTGGTCGATCAGCAGCTCATAGAGGCTCTCCGAACGCACGGACTTACGGTGGTGATGGCGGAACCGGAGGAGGCCGTATCTTCAGATATCGAGGCTTACCACCGACTTGGAATCGATGTGCCAACCGTGGCGGCATTGGAAGGCGATATAGGGCGGTGCAACCTCGTGCTCGCCCTTGGCGGTAAACAATGATATCTATACTGATCCCAGCATTCAACGAAGCAGAGCGCATCGAGGCAACCATACACGCGATTCGCGGAGCCGGTGCTCCTCTCGCCGATGCTCAAATCGTGGTGATCGACGACGGCTCGACCGATGAGACAGCGATCGCGGCCGAGCGAGCCGGAGCGGACACCGTCCTTCGGCAGACCAACCGCGGCAAGGGAGCGGCGCTCATGTCCGGCCTGCCGCTCGCCCGGGGCGGGACGATCCTGCTGCTCGATGCCGACCTTGGCGCGACGGCCGCGGAGGCGGTAAAGCTCGTTGGTCCGGTGCGCTCCGGTGCGGCGCAAATGGCGATCGCCACGTTTCCGGTTACTCGCGGCGTTAAGGGTGGAGCCGGGCTGGTTGTGCGCCTCGCGCGCTGGGGCATTCGCGCCCTCACCGGCCAGACCATGGCTGCGCCGCTCTCCGGCCAGCGCGCCCTCAGCCGTGCGCTCCTCGAGGAGATCGGGGGCTTCGCGGCCGGCTGGGGCGTGGAAGTGGCGCTCACGGTGGAAGCCCTCCGCACGGGGGCCCGCGTGATTGAGGTTCCGACTCAGATGTCGCACCGCGTCACAGGCCGCACGATGGGAGCGATCCTTCATCGAGCCGCGCAATTCTTTGCGGCGGCGCGCACGCTCATCGCCCTCTGGCTTAGGCGCCCCGCCGCCAGACTGCCCGCGAGGTAGCTCCGATGCAGATCCCGGTCTGGGCAACAATCGCCGGAGCTGCGCTGGGCGGTTGGCTGCTTCTGCTTTGCGGCTTCGCTGGCCCGGTGCTGCGCCGACTCGGCCGTGTGGAGCGCAACTTCCGGGGAGACCTCATTCCCGCAAGCTATGGCGTTATTCCCCTCATCTGGTTCGCCACTGTGGCCCTCGTTTATAGAAGCTCTTCACACCGCTGGTTCTCCGGCTCAAGCACGGGATTGGCTGCCGTGGTGGTCGGCTTCGGACTGCTCGGGTTGGCGGACGACGTCTGGGGCGATAAGTCGATCAAGGGGCTGAAGGGGCACCTGCGAGCCGCGCTCACGGAGCGGCGCATAACAACCGGATTCACCAAGGCGGTGGGAGGGCTGGCGCTCGGGGGAGTGGCTGCAGGCATTCTCGGCGGGTCCCCGGCCTCGATGGTTGTGAATACACTCATCATCTCACTCGCGGCGAATTGTATCAATCTCCTCGACCTGCGGCCCGGCCGGGCCGGCGCCGTTTCGATTCTGCTGGGGATTCTCTTACTGATTGCCCGGCGCGGCACCAGCCCAGGGCTCTTGTTTGTGCTGCTGCCAGCGATTCCAGTCTATCTCCGCGATGCAAAGGCCCAGGTGATGATGGGCGACGTCGGCTCCAATCTACTCGGCGCTTCGCTCGGCCTCGCTGCGTGCGGGCTTCCGGCCGTTGCCCGCGTTACACTCGTCGCCCTGCTGATCGCCTTCCATCTCCTGACCGAGCGGCTCTCCCTCACCCGGCTCATCGAGCAGACCCCCTGGCTCGCGCGCCTCGATCGCATGACCGGCGTTCGCTAGCCAGGCTTGACTCCCCTCACCGCCGC
>JBBRJW010000689.1:0-2365 GCA_038218705.1 Chthonomonadales bacterium
GCGCCGAGGCATCCCGAAGGGCAGGAACGTCCGTCCCCGTAAGGAGCCGGCTTACATAAGGCAGGCAGCATCCACCGCCGGCCTGCTCAATCGCGTGGAGCGTGGAGAGGGCGAGTTCGGGCTCCCGTGCGTTCAGGCCCCCGACCAGGATAGGAAAGCCGCTGGAAGCAATCGCAGGCGCATCCGCCGGAGTTACCAGAAGAAGAAGCTTTGCCAGGGCCCGGCGTGCGGCGGCTCGCCCCGGTAAGATAGATAGGCCAAAGCCTAACTGAAGCAGTTCCTGCAGTACGGACTTATCTTCCAGCGCGATCATTGAGTCGGCCGCCGGCCCGAAGAATCTCCTGCGTTCACGCACGGCGCGCCTGATGACCTGAGCCTGTGCCAGCTTGCAAAAGTACGTATATGGGATCAAGGCCAGAACGGCGGCGAATACCAAATCCGAAATGTCTCGGCTCGGTAACACTCTCCATAGAGCAACGGCGGCGATCGGGATCACGCCGAGGCTAAGGAGGGCGCACCTTTGGGCAGAGTGCGCAACGTTAGCCGACTGAAGGGGGATGCGGCCAGCGAGAACCATTGTCAGAACCCGGCCGAACTCTCCTGCCGAGCGCGCTCGACCGGGATCAATCTCGGGCAGCAGCCGAATCAGCGTCTCAATCCCCTCCGGCCGCCAATAGGTGCCCGTCTTGATAGCTCGAGCCAGCGCGGGCGCTGCCCGGTCGGGGTCCTTTCGAAGCTCCTCGGCTGCCATGGAACGGAGAAGCGGCGAAGGATCGTTGATTACGACCTCGGTGAGCAGCACCGGGCGTGAGCTGTCTGGACAAGCGAGCAGGGCCTGAACAGCCAGTACCCGTACACCTTCCCACTCGGATCGATGGCTGTCGGATCTCGGCGCGAAGGGCCGCTTGGCCGCGACCAAGGGCCATTCGTAGCGGCGTGGAGCTCGGACCAGTGCCACCAACCCGGCTCGCTCTAACTCCGTGAGCGGCGCAGCGCGGTCAGGATCGAGCGGGACGAACTGCTCTGCCCAGCGCCGATAGAGCCCTGGCGAATTGCGTGGCGCTTTCCCGCGGCAGATGCGATCAGCCGCTCTCTGGATCGTGCTGGCCGATGGCTCTTTGCCCCGCGAGCTCATTGCTCACCTTCCTGTGCCCGCAGCAGCTCCTCAAGCTGCCGGTCGCCTCCGGCCAGGGCTGACCGCAAAAGCGTGCCGCCAGCGTCCACCGGCGCGGTCCCCGGGCGCAGAAGTCCCGACCCACTCTGTGCTGCTCTGAAGCGATCCTGCAGCACACTAATCGTCGCGAGAGCGGCCCACGTCACGTCCCTGTCCCATGTGTTACGCGCCAGGCGCTCAACGTGGGGTAGGTACAGCGGGCTGCCCGCCTGCTTGATAGCGTGCAGGCATGCGAGGGTCAGGGAGTCGTTATAGCGATCGAAGCCACGCGCCAGTATCGTGGGATCGTCCCGAACAGTTATCAGGTCCGCATCATCAGGACCGATGCGCGGCAGCAAGAGGGCCAAGGCGCGAAGAATGTGTGGCCGGCCGGGAGCGTAAACGCCGCGGTGGAAGCCCTCTCCCATGAGAAGTGCGATGCAGCGAAGATCACCGAGGTTGACAAGTGTATGCACGGCGCTTGCGTAGAGTCTGGATTGGAGTTCCAGGCGGTCCGCGCAGACCCTGCCATGCCACTCCATACAATTCAAAAGCACCCCCATGGAAAACGCAACAATGCCGAAGGCGAAGCATACGGCAGTCGTCCAGACGGATGTCAGGGAACATCCTATGCCGATCAGAAGCCAGATCAAGAGAGCAGCGCCAGTGACAGCCTGATCGATCAGATGATCTCCGGGCCCGCGCTTGACGCGCCTGGACGCCTCCATCTTGCCAAGTTTGCGTGCAACGGGCATTGCTGCAACAGGATCGCCAATGTCCCCGAGCAGGGTGATCAGAGCGGACAATCCCTCCGGGTAGATCGCTCTCACACTCTCCAGGGCCTGGACCAGATCCGCCGTGGCTTCTCCGCCAAACCCGCTAATGCTCTCAGTCATTGCGTCGATCACTTCGGTGCTGCGCTCCAGGGGGAGGGCATCGCAGAGCGCCTTTCTCGCGGCCGGAGACCCGATGTGGCGGAGCACATCCGTGGCCGTGCGGCGGACCAGCGCCCACTCGGCTCCGCGTGCCCCTATATGTGGCGTGGGCCGGAAATTCAGAAGCGCAACGATAGCACCGAACTGGTCGTCGGAGATCCCGTTGGGGGCCACGCCGCTGACGGCCGGGAGAAACCGGGCGAGCCAGAGACGGTAGAGACGCGGCTTGAGCTGGATGCTGCCACCCGAGCAGATACGCTCGGCAACCGCCTCAACC
>JBBRJW010000690.1:0-2364 GCA_038218705.1 Chthonomonadales bacterium
CGACCTGCGTGAGGAGGGTGGACTTCCCGATCCCCGGGTCGCCCCCCACCAGTATCAGCCCGCCGGGAACGATCCCGCCGCCCAGCACGCGGTCGAACTCCCCGATGCCGCTCGACAGCCGCTCCTGCTCCGCCATAACAACGGAGGTGATCGGTATCGGCCGGCCGCTGCCGCCGGGAACGATCGCGCGGGGAGCTCCGGGAGCGCCACCTCCGCCCCCGCCGCGAGGCAGCGCCCCGGGCTTCTCGCGAAGTACGGTCTCCTCGATAAACGTGTCCCACACCTCGCACTCGGGGCAGCGCCCCATCCACTTCGGCGAGTCGTACCCGCACTGCTGACAGATGAAACGCGTTTGGAACCGGGCCATCGAATCACCTCACCCCCAGAGGCAGCGTCTCCTCTGTAAACTACACATACCCCGCCGCACCGTCAGTGCAGCTCTGGCCGCCAGGCGAGCCGCTGGCCTGCGGCCGCCAGCCGCACCGCGAGCTCGGGGTAGGAGATCCGCTGAACCGCAATGTTGCCTGCAACCGCCGCATCTGCGGCAAAGGCGGCAGACTGCCCCAGGATCATGAACACGGGCTCCATGCGGATCGAGCCATAGGCGATGTGCGAGGCCGACAGGCAGACTGGAACCAGCAGGTTGTCGCACTCAGCCTCGCGCGGGACAATCGACCGGTACGAGATCGGGTACGGCGGAGCTCCCCCAACCTGAACGTCGCCCTCGTTGCGGACCTTGCCATCCACCACAACCCGCTGGCAGTTGTGACTGTCCATCGTATAGGCAGCAAGGCCCACGGAGTCCTCGATGGCGCGCTCCCCGCGGCAGTTGTGCTCGGTCATCACGTAGTCCGAGACCATTCGGCGCGCTTCCCGCACATAGAGCTGATGCGGCCAGCCGCCCGTGGCGGTGAACTCATCACGGCAGAGCCCCCCCTCGCCCATCTTCTGCCGAATGGGCTCCGGGACGGAGGGATCGTTCGCAAGGAACCAGAGCCAGCCCTGAGTATAGGTACGGTGCGCCTGAAAGATTCGCTCGCGCTCCGCGTAGCTCGCCTCCGGGTAGGCGTTGCTCGCCCCGATATAGTCTGTCGAGATCGCCCCGTAGTTGTTCTTGTCGACCTTGCCGCCCTGTATCGGGTCGAACTTGCGGAAGATATCGGTCCAGCCCGCTGCCAGCGCCCGGGCGAGCAGCACGTACTCTTCGGGCCGGTAGCCCTTCGGCCGAACGAAGGGGATCTGGTTCTGCCGGTCGCGCGTCAGGCAGAGGCGGAAGTTGTAAGCCTGCACCCGCCGGTCGCCACTTCCGCTCGGCGCAAGCGCCTCAGGGCTGATCCCGGGGAGCAGGCCGCTCGCCGAGTCACCCTCCCGCACATAGGGGTCAACGGGCACCGTGAACTGGTGTTGATCGCGCATCTGCACGCCGTTCAGCGTCTCGCCATAGGCGCTGTTGGCTTCACGCCCAACCGCAAACTTCACGCCCGCGCGCGCCATCAGATCGCCTTCGTAAGTGGCGTCTACGAAACAGCGGGCGTGCACCGTCAGTCCGCTCTCGGTGGTGAGGCTGACGATGCGCGCCCCCTTCTTGACCACGGATTTGAGGAACTCGCCACGACGAACATCGATTCCCTCTTCGCGAACGATCTCCTCGAATGCTTCCTGCGCAGCATGCGGCTCGAAGCGCCACTCTTCAGGCTCTCCGTAGCGCTTGCCAAGACGGCCGTAGAACTCGCGGGAGAGGCCGCCGATGGCCCCTTTGTTCCCGATGTCCGTGTCGCTGAGCCCTCCGGAGGACATCCCGCCGAGGGCCTCGCCGTTCGCGATCAGGACTACGCTGCGGCCGAGCTTTCGGAGCTGCTGGGCTGCGATCACTCCGCAAGCCGTGCCGCCATAGACGCAGACGTCCGCGGCAGCCGCGCGTATCTCTCTCCGATGAGGGCGCTCATAGTAGTGTGGAACTCGCGACTCCATTTTGCTCTCCAGGGCCCGTGCGGTCGGGCCGGCAGCCAGCGCCGCAGCTGCGAGAACTGCGGTCCACTGCCAGCGGTAACGATGCGCCATTCTCTTCTCCCGGGCGCGGCGGAACAACCCCACTCAGGTTATCGCGCGCGAAGGTGTGTTAAAGCCATTCTACTGGTAACATTATGACGTGATAGCGCAGGAGTTCGCCCTGAAGCCGTGGAAACTCCTCTGTGTGACTTGCCGCGCTGATAACCCGGAAACGAGAGGGAGTAGTTTGAGAGCTCGCCCGATTCTGGCGACACTGCTGGGCATGGGCTGCACTGTTGGTAGCCTTTTTCTTGTATGGGAGCGAGCCCGGCTTCAGCCGGGGCAGGTCGTTCCCCTGCCCGCGCTCTTCAGCAA
>JBBRJW010000691.1:0-2363 GCA_038218705.1 Chthonomonadales bacterium
GAGCGTGCGGTTCCAGACGACGAGGTCGTGCGGGCCGGCGAGGTGGGCAGCCATCGGGGTGCCGATGGCGCCGAGGCCGAGGAAGGCTAGGCGCATGGAGGCGGTCCGGGGTTGATGAGGACATGGCTACAACAAAATAGCTCCGGGCCGAGGCCCGGAGCCATTCGGTCTCACGCATGCGGAGTCAGTTGCCGTCTAGACATGCCTTCTGACCAGCACTGTTGGGGAAACCGCTGCTGGCGTTATAGGCGGCATTCGACCACTCCATCTGGAGCCGGAAGTTCGAATTGCTTGCAAGCGCTACGAGGCCACCGTTTCTCGTGGAGAAGGCCCACGCGCACTTGTCGGCGTTTTCGCCATTGCTGGAATCGTACCACCCGCCATTTCGCGGATCGGTGATGGTTTCGGACACCTCGTGAGCCGTTACGTTCGCGATGGCGGCGAGACCCTGCGAATTAGTGTGCCCAGCGGTATACGACCCGTATGGCGAGTTTGGGTCGCAGCCTGAGTCGCCGTCAAGATTGAAATACCATGCGAACTGGACGTTCACGCCACCGCAACTACCGTAGCTGTGCCACGCGCAGTACCCGGCTCCGCCGCGTGGGGTGGTGGCGTAAACGTTGTAGATCGCGTTTGTCTGCGGAGTGATGTTGTTGGCCGTCAGGACCTTGCAAACCTCGGACTCGACGGCCGATACCTGCGGGGCGTTCCGAGGTGCCGCTGTGTTGTCCACGTATGGGCCACCGAATGAGGAAGCAGTGCCGACCTTCCCGTTCAAGCCGGTGTACTCAGTTGAGGCCGCTGCATATTTGCTTCCGCCAAACCCGGCCAGGAATGAAGAAATGCCGTCGATCTTGTCTCCGGTGAATCCCGCGTCGGTGCCCCACGAGGGTCCCCAGAAAATTGCATACGTTCTGCTCGAAACCATGATGTCGCCGTTATGCCACGTCATCGCGGCCGGCGAGTGGGACGGCCGGCGGGCCGGGTGCTCTCCCCGTGCCCAGTGCGCTCCCATCATCGGGCCTTCCGGCGCACCGACCAGCCCCCGGTCCGCGGACGGGCTCGTCGGCGCCGGGTTCGAATTGTCGCATGCCGCCACCACCAGTAATGATGCTATTGCGAGATAGACCTTCTTCATGGCACTGCTCCTGGGTCGCGCGGTGGAGGCCATACTGCGTGAACAACGAAACAACAGAAAATTTGCTTCTCAGTCTCCAGCTCTCGAAGGCAGAGCCGCCAGTTGTCGATCGATCAGCTGCTGGAATGGCGCGAGCGGATACGCTCCCTGCAGCAACACTCCATTGACTACAAAGCCCGGCGTGCCGGTAATGCCGAAACCCTTCCCTTCACCCACGTCGGCGTCGACGACCGCGCGAATTGCCTTGCTCCGCTGATCACGAACCGCTCGCGCTGGATCTAGGCCAAGTCGCGCCACGGCCTGCTCGAGATACGGCTGGCCTTCGCGCGCGAACTGCTCCTGATGCTCATAGAGATCATCATAGAGCTGGTATGCCTTTCCCGGGTCCTGCCGCGCGACCGCTTCGTACATCAGCGCCGCGTCCATGGCATGCGCGTGCAACTCTGGAATGGGCATTTGCTTTACCAGCAAACGAACCTTGTCGCCGTAATGCTTCATGAGTTCGATGAGTACGGAGCGCTCCTCCCGGCAGTACGGACACTCAAAATCGGTGTACTCGACGATCGTTATGGGCGCGTTTGGATTGCCGAGCACGGCGCGGTGCTGGATGACCGGCACCAGCGGGTTGCGTAACTCACCTTCAATGCGCGTCGAGTCGCTCCGCATGACGCTGGCGCGGCGCAACCCCTGGCTCGCCTGCGCGGCACGTTCGACTACCTGCATGAACTCCGCAGGATGCGCTTCGATGACGGCATAGAGAATCTCAGGCTTTCTCACGAGGAGCGCCTGAATCTGTTCGTCCGAAGGGGGTGCACTCCGGCAGCTGGACGCGCCGGTCGCGACAATTGCAGCGAAGAGCCAGCGCGAGATCGCACGCCGCCTGATCCAATCGATAGTCGTCAATTACACCGGTGCCGGAGGGGAACGCCGCTATCCCGTCTGAGGCTGGGAGCCCCGGGGAAGAGTATGAACGCTACGGCACGTGCACCGGCGTGTCAACCGGGTCATGCAGGCCAGCCCGGCGGGCCTCCCCCTTCACGAACAGGGCGGCATGCCCGAAGGTTTGGGCGTTGACCCCGCCCGCAACGACAATGAGCGCAGCAACCAGGATTCGGATGGCGATTCGTCGCGCATTCAGCGCACTGAAGCCGGCCAGCAGAAGTAAAGCCGGCAAAAAGTCGAGCACGTACAGGAACGTCTCCTTGCCATAGATCAGATGGAATGC
>JBBRJW010000692.1:0-2362 GCA_038218705.1 Chthonomonadales bacterium
AGGTATTCGTGGTTCTTCGGCCACGCGCGATGCAGCTTCTCCACCTTCGCCTGCATGCGCTCTCGCTCGGCGTCCGTGAGATCCGCGTTCAGCATCGCCGGCTGATCGGCGAAGCGGTACCAGTAGTAGGTCACAACGGAACCGTCGCCAAGGTGCGCCGTGAATGGTCCCGCGGTGGGCCCGGGTCTCTTCCAGCTCGATGTGGGAGCGTCCGGAGTTGTGTAGGCATCCTCGGCCTTCTCCGCCGGCCGATCCCACTTCAGGTCGGCAAGTTTGGTCTCCGCCGGTACGCGATCGGACGCGATTGGCGCCCAGCGCGCCTTCTTGGGGTCGGCGCCGTTCTCCAAATGGAAGTACTCGGGCAGTGTCACAAGCTGCCCCGCTTTCGTGGAGGTCCGGGCTGCATGGTCGAAGTTCCACCGGTACCCGTAGGTGTTCGGATCGAGCGCGGCAGGAGTGGCGAACGTGCTCCACTCGATGGGCACCTTCTTCTCGTTCTTGTCGGACTCGCCGGAGCGGATCTCCCAGGTCGCATATCCACCGCCCTTGAAGGTACGGCCCTGCGCGCCCAGAGGACTGATCGCGCCAGAGCTGGGCGGTCCGCCTGCAAACCACGCCGCTGTCGAATCCCAGAGCGCGGAACGGTTGTAGACCGTGTCCTGATGCACCAGCGCGGAGGCGTCGGCGACATTGCGAGGGAACGCGGTGGGGGCGATGCGCGCATACCACTCGCCTTTCGAATCGACGGCCTGCCGGCAGGGTATGTATTGCGTCTCCATCTGCACTGCCCGGTTCGGTTCAACCGGGCGAGTGTCGAGCAGCAGTCCCGCAAGGCTCGGATCTTTCACGGCGGCGTGCGACCAGAAGTTGGGCAGGAAGCAGGCGACGGGCCCTTTGAAGTTGTGGGAGTTCAGGAACAGGGTCCAGCACTGATTACCGGTGGGGATCGCTTTGCCGTTGGTGGTGGGCTTCGCCTCGCACAGCGGAAGCGTCAGGTACCCGTAGCCGAATAGCTCGCCGCAGGTTCTCTGCTTCAGATTCAGGCCATCGATGGGGAAGAGCAGCCAGGGGCTGATCTGTGCCACCCCATAGAGACCGCGCGGCTCCTCCCAGGTTCCCCACCCGTGAGACGGTCCGTTGGCGATGTCCGAGAAGTTGGGGGCCACGCCACCCATGATGAACTTCGGGGTTTCCGTGGGGAAGCGCGTATCGCGCCACCACCCGAGCCCACCTTCGACGTCGGAGTACATCTTGCTCGGGGCAGGGCCATCGTACTGCGCGAACATCCAGGTGCCCGGCAGACCCGTCTGAAAACGGTGTCCCGGGTATCTTCGGAGCAGGGGCCAGGCGGCAATGTACATCGAGTACCCGGCGTTGTAGGTCTTCTCCACCCGGCCGGCGGTCGGGATGATCAGATAGCCGGCCAGATACTCGTCCTGCGCCGCGCAACGTCCGCCGCCCATCGCCAGGCAGAGCAGCCCGATCGCCAGCGGCAGGGCGAGCTTTCGCCCGTAGGGTGTCACCCGCTCCCAGAGTGTTTTCACGTTAGTGGACCCCGCCCTTCTTCATGAGGGAGAGCATCCCTCTGCCCAGCGCGTCCCCAACGAGGAAGTAGGTCTCGGCATTCCCGAACTCGTGATGGCCGTGGCTGGGATTTGGAGACTCGTCCGCAGCACGAACGAAGTCGTGTGTCGGGACGAAGAGTACGCTGCCCCGGAACTCGGGGCGTGCTGCGGCCGCGGCCTGAGCCCGGCGCAGCGCGGTCCACTCCGGCGGCGCCTGCACCCACGCGCCTGTCAGCTCACCAATAACAACCGGGAGCTTCGGCGCGTTGAGCTCCTTGCGGAGATCCTTGATCAGGTTGACGAGGTTCTGTTCATACTCCGGGATCGCGTGCTGCGGATCGACCCCATCGTTCCAGCCCTGATACCAGACAAAGCCTGAGAGCTCGTAGCCCTGCCCCTTGTACTCCGGGAAATCGCGCTTCAGGTTGGCGAGTGCGGTCCGGATCTCCTCGATCATTCTGGTGAAGTAAGGCCCTACGACCCCGCCGGAGCTCGGCGGGCGGAAGTCCTGGTAGAGGCTCTTACCGCCCCAGGCGGTCTTGATGATCAGCGACTGCTCGGGGATATGATCTGTGATGACGTGGCCGAACTGCAGCTCGGGCCCAAAGTGATGGCTATCGCCGTAGCCGCTGAAGCCAACCGTGAGCGGGCCTTTGAGCAGAGACGCGCCTTCACGCTGATACCATACCCAGACGTTGTTGCGAACCGCCCAGCTCCCGTCCTGCGCCTGCAGATGCCGGAACGGCTCCGCCCGGGCGGGATCTGCCAGCAGCGCCTTAAGCGTGCCCTTGCCGTCG
>JBBRJW010000693.1:0-2361 GCA_038218705.1 Chthonomonadales bacterium
GGCAAGTCCACCCTCGCCGTCCAGCTCGCACAGCATATCGCCCTGAACGAGTACATACCCGTCGCAATCTTCAGCCTCGAAATGTCCAAAGAGCAGCTTGTGACCCGTATGATCTGTTCGGAGAGCCAGGTAGATGCTCACCGTCTGCGGACCGGGTACCTGCAGACCGACGACTGGAAACGCGTTGGGGAAGGCATTAGCCGCCTTGCCGATGCGCCGATCTACATTGACGATACGCCAGACTGCTCCGCGATGGAGATGCGTGCGAAATGCAGGCGTCTGAAGGCGGAGAAGGGCCTCGGGCTCGTCCTGATCGACTATATGCAGCTTATGCGGGCACATAAGCGGACCGAGAATAGGAATCAGGAGCTCTCGGAGATTGCCCGTGCCTGCAAGGGCCTCGCCCGCGAGCTGAAAGTGCCGGTGATCGCCCTCTCCCAGTTGTCGCGAGCCGTGGAGTCACGGACCGACAAGCGCCCCATGCTCTCCGACCTCCGCGAGTCCGGCGCGATCGAGGCCGAGGCCGACGTCGTGATGTTCATCTACCGCGAGGCCTACTACAAGGCAAAAGAGCAGACCGACGGAGGGGACCCGCCCGACGGAGCAGATGGAAAGCCCGGGATGCGAATGGAGGAGGCCGAGATCATCATCGCGAAACAGCGAAATGGCCCCACAGGCAAAGCGGTTGTCGGTTTCGTACCAGCGCATACCCGATTTGTAAACATTGATACGGTGCATCGAAACGGACTCGCTTCCGCCGAGTAGGCGAAGGCGGGCACGATGCCGTCCGGGACCGCGATGGGCGTCCCGACGGAGGAGCGGAAATGAGAATACTGGTCGTTGGCGGAGGCGGTCGCGAGCACGCCCTGGTCTGGAAGCTGGCGCAGAGTCCCCTGGCCGAGCGCATCTACTGCGCTCCAGGGAATGCCGGAATTGCCCGTCAGGCGCAGTGCGTGCCAATCCGGCCCACCGAGATTGAAGCGCTCGCGGAGTTTGCTGAACGCGAGAGGATCGACCTGACAGTCGTGGGGCCCGAAGCGCCCCTCATTGCCGGCATTGTCGATCTCTTTGAGGCACGCGGGCTGCGGATCTTTGGCCCATCGGCGGACCCCGCTCGCATCGAGGGCTCCAAGTCATTTGCAAAGCGCCTGATGAAGGCAGCGAACATCCCCACCGCCGCCTACCAGGAGTGCAGCTCGCTGGAGCAGGCGCGCGCCTACCTCGCGGAGTTCTACGATCGCCAGCCGGTCGATCCGCGCATCGTCATCAAGGCGGATGGGATCGCCGCCGGCAAGGGCGTGGTGGTTGCTGAGAATCGGGCTCAGGCTGAGGAGGCCGTGACCCGCTGCATGGGCGATCGAGTGTTTGGTGTTGCCGGAAGCACGACCGTAATCGAAGAGTGCCTGGTGGGCGAAGAGTGCTCCATTATGGCAATCACCGATGGCGAAACCATCGTTCCTCTCGTTCCATCGCAGGACCACAAGCGAGTTGGCGAGGGGGATACCGGCCCCAACACCGGCGGAATGGGCGCGTATTCACCGGTTCCAGTCGTTCCGCCGGACACGGCGGATCTCGCGATGGAGCGGATCGTCCGGCCAGCGGTCGAGGCCATTCGGGATCTCGGCATCCCCTATCGAGGCGTCCTCTATGCGGGAATCATCGTTACGGCGGACGGACCGAAGTGCATCGAGTTCAATTGCCGCCTTGGCGACCCGGAGACACAGGTAGTGCTCCCCCTCCTGCAGAGTGACCTCGTCCCGCTGCTCCTGGGTGTATCGAACTGCTGCCTGGAGAGCGTGGAGGTGCGCTGGTCGACCGGCGCAGCCGCTGCGGTCGTAGCCGCCGCCGGGGGGTATCCCGGCGACTATGCACAGGGCGACGTCATCTCCGGTCTCGACGAAAATGCAGAGTCTGCCAATACCTTTGTCTTTCACGCGGGAACGAAGTTCCGAAACGATGACGTGGTTACGGCTGGGGGTCGAGTTCTGAGCGTTACGGGCATCGGTCCGGACCTCCAGACGGCGCTTGAGCGAGCGTACCGGGGAATTGCGCCCATACACTTCCAGGGCATGCACTATCGCAAGGACATCGGGGCGCGGGCGCTTCGCAAGTAGGCCGGGAGACCGCAGGGAATTCCCGTTCGTATATTGGGGTGAGCCGCGCCGAGGAGCGCGGGAATTGATCGGACGGTCGAGCTACCTTCGACTGGCAGGAAAGTCTACCGAATGGCAATACTTGAGCGAGAGATAGCTGGCGCGGGCCGCCGGAACATTGACGATATCGCAGACCGCGTTCTGGAAGGGCAGCGTCTCTCAGCAGAGGACGGCCTTCGCCTGTTTGCGCATTCAAACCTGCCGGAGC
>JBBRJW010000694.1:0-2355 GCA_038218705.1 Chthonomonadales bacterium
CTCGCTCGGATCGAGGGTTCAGCGGCCGGGGCCTGCACCCTCTTCTCGCACAATGGCTGGGGGAGGGTAGAGAACGTCGCGGTCCATCCTCAATACCAGCGCCGAGGGGTTGCGACCGCGCTGGTTTTGCGAGCGGTCGCCGATTCGCTTGAGGAGGGCAACGGCTGTACCTTTCTCTACACCGAGGTCGGAGGCGATGCAGCGCGCCTCTACAGGAGGCTCGGGTTCGAGCCCTGGGCCGAGCGCATGAACCGACGTTTTCGCGGCTGAGCCGGCCGCCCATGGGTGGCGCGTCTTCTCGACAATCCGCGCGGGGCCACTGGCCGACAGACTGAGACACATCCCGGACGCTCACGCGGCTTGACTTCAATTGGCCTTTTTCTCTACAATGGACGGAACGGTCGGTTCCCGCGGCTCGCCACGGGGCCTCCGCCTGCCCCACACTCCCCGGCACTCCGCCGCGGGCTTAGCCGCGCCGCCCTGAGGAAGATATTCGCATGAAACGAGTTGTCAGCGTAAGTCTCGGATCGTCCAAACGCGATAAGAAGGTGTCCGCCACCTTCTTCGGCGAGGAGTTCGAGATCAAGCGTACGGGTACTGACGGGGACATGGAAAAGTACCGCCAGCGCATACAGGAGCTCGATGGCAAGATCGACGCCTTCGGCGTGGGCGGCACTGACCTCTATGTCTATGCGGGAACCAGGAGATACGTGCTGCCGGAGATCGTGAAGCTCTGGTCTGTCGCGAAGAAGACGCCCTATGTGGATGGCAGCGGGCTCAAGCATACGCTTGAGCGTGAGACCGTGGCCTACCTGCAGGATAACGGGATCGTAGACTTCTCAACGAAGCGAGTGCTTCTCGTCTGCGCGGTAGATCGGTTCGGAATGGCCGAGGCCCTTTCGAAGCGTGCGAAGAGCATGGTTTACGGCGACCTGATGTTCGGCCTCGGAATACCGATTGCAATCCGAAAGTTCTCCACGGTGAATGCGATTGCCCGGGTGCTGCTTCCGATCGTGGTGCGCCTGCCATTTAAGTGGCTCTATCCCACGGGCGACAAGCAGGAGCAGAACACGCCGAAGTACGGGTCGTTCTATGCCGAAGCCGACGTGGTCGCGGGTGATTTCCTCTGGATCAAACGGTTCATGCCGGAAGATATGAAGGACAAAATCATCCTCACGAACACGACTACAGAGGCCGATGTTGCGGAGCTTAAGCGGCGAGGGGTCACTCAGCTCATCACCACGACACCGGTGCTCGAGGGGCGGAGCTTCGGCACAAATGTGATGGAAGCGGTGCTGGTCACGATCCTCGGCAAGCGCCCGGAGCAGCTTACACCGGACGACTACTTCGGCAAGCTGAAGGAGCTCGGATGGAAGCCGCAGATCCAGCAGCTCAATTGAGGGCGAGACGGAGCGGCCTGTAAGCCGCGCGGGCAGAGCCGCTGCCCACCCACGCACTTAGCACGGGCCGGGAAGCCGAATGAGAGGAGCTCATTCGGCTTCCCGGCCCGCATCGCCTCATCGCCTCACTGTGGGGGAAGGGTAGGCCACGGACGGCCAGAAGCGACGGCAAATCGCGCGCCTTCGGCCAGCGAGTTATCAACCATGCTCCGCATATCTGCTTCTTCGCGGGCCGTATAGAGAACCAGAAGGCAGTAGAACACCGAGACAATCGCGGCAGAGGGAACCCCCGCCCGCCGGAAACCGCTTCCCACATAAGACGAGATGCCGCCCCGCGTTCGGCCCGCAGTGGCCAGGAAGATCGCCATCCAACCCGGTATCGCCGCTGCGAGAGCGATGAATATCAGGCCCAGGCCGAAGGATGTTCCGGGATTGACTTGCTCTCCGCGCATGGATCCAAGGTCTGCGATGATCCTCATGCCGGGGAGTAAACTCGACCGGGTGAGAACGAGCTGCCACACGATCAGGGCCGCGACAAATGCGGCGATGCCGATGCGGCGCAGGGCGATGCTGCGGCGGACCCTGGCCTCCTCCGCCGTTGCTTCGGAAAACGATGGCACGGGCCGCGGGGCAGCGAAACTCGTGCCAATATGGGCTACGGCGCCGAGAAGCAACAGTATCAGGATGTTCGTCACACAGAGCAGTCCCCCAATCCAGAGGAACGCTGACCTCACCAGCCGCCCCATCATGGGCCCATACAGGCCCTCGTTGGTGATCTTCGCGGCGCTCTTTACCGCGTCCATGTCTTTCAGACGCGCGCTCACCCACACAAGCTCACTCGCATCGCCGGAATTTGCCAGGAAGGCGCTGTACGCGGCAATGCGCAGGGCCTGGCTCTGTTCAGCAGTGACAGTGGTTCGCTTTGCGGCCCTATCCGCAGCGGATGGCACGTGAC
>JBBRJW010000695.1:0-2355 GCA_038218705.1 Chthonomonadales bacterium
ATTCTCGCGCTGCAGGAAGTCGAGGATGCGGAGGCGCAGAGGGTGAGCGGCGCTGCGAATTATGGGTGCAACGCGCTCGAGAGTCTCCATCGGGATCAGTTCTCGTAAGGTGTCTTTGATCATCTTAATATAGATATACCACTATGTCTCTGCAGTTGTCAAGGCCCGGCCGCTATTAGTGTCCGCGCATGGCCGAGAAGGCAGCGAGCGCTCGCTCGCGCGCCACCGCATGGTCAACAATCGGTGCAGGATAGTCGTGCCCGATGCGTACGGACGCGGCCAAAAGGATCTGCTCGGGCGCTTGCCAGGGGCGATGTATCCATTTCGCAGGCAGTCGGCAGAGCTCTGGAAGCCAGCGCCGAACGTATGCGCCATCGGGATCGCACTTCTCGCCCTGAGCCACCGGGTTAAAAACCCGAAAGTAGGGCGCGGCATCTGCGCCGCAGCCGGCGCACCACTGCCAGCCGAGCGTGTTGTTGGCGAGGTCGGCGTCGACCAGCGTGTCCCAGAACCAGCGCGCCCCCTCCTGCCAGGGGAGAAGCAGATCCTTCACCAGGAACGACGCGACTACCATCCGCACGCGATTGTGCATCGCGCCGGTGGTCCAGAGCTCGCGCATGCCCGCGTCGACGAGCGGAAACCCGGTCTCTCCGCGCTGCCAGGCAGCCAAACCATGCGGATCATCGCTCCATGGGAAGCGCTCGAACGCCGGGGCGAGCGGGCGATCGGGTGTGTGCGGGAAGGCAGCCAGAAGATGATGCGCGAAATCCCGCCACCCGATCTGACGGAGGAAGCTCATCTCACCCTCAACCATCGCAGGATCGCCGGACGCGGCTGCCACAGCTCGGGCGGCGGACCAGACCTGGCGCGCTGAGATCTCGCCGAAGTGGAGGTGGGGCGAGAGGCGTGAGACCCCCGGCTGGCCCGGCAGGTTGCGCGCCTCCGGGTAACCGGGCAGCGCCTCGCCGCAGAAGCTCGCCAGCGCCGCCTACGCGCCCGGTTCACCCGGGCTCCAGGAGGCGCGCAGGCCTCCTGCCCAGTCGACTCGGGGAAGCAGGTCGAGCGCCTCGAGGGCGAGCGATGCTGGTCGCCGATCCGGCGGCTCGAGGCCATCTGGCGCGGGAATACACTCTGCGGAGAGAGGGGTCTGGAGGCAGCGCTTCCAGAAAGGGGAGAAGACCTGAAACGGTCCGCCGCTCTGGGTGCGAATCTGGCCCGGCTCCGTGAGAAGTCCGCCTTCGAAGCTCGTCGTGGTGACAGAGCGCTCTGCCAACGCCGACGACACCTCGAGCTCGCGCGCGGTCTCATGGGGCTCGTAGTGGCGCAGGAAGGTAACGCGCCGCGCGCCGGTCTCGTCGACGAGGGTCGCCAGAGCTGGAAGGACCGGGCCCCGCCTCAGGGTGAGCGGGACGCCGAGCGCCCGGAGACGCTTGTCGAGCGAGGCGAGAGAGTGGTACAGCCACCACCGGGAGGCTGCACCCGGCGCCCATGCGCCCGCCTCGTCGGGCGACCAGATGAAGCAGCAGACTACCGGTCCGCGGGCTGCGGCGGCAGCGAGGGCGGCGTGGTCGCTCAACCGGAGGTCCCTGCGAAACCAGACGATCGTGGGGCTGGAGGACAATTGCACTCTCCTGTGGTACACCATACTGGCTCTTTTGGAGAGTACGTTCGGCCGCCAGAAATCATCGCGGCTTCGTGTGTGTGTGCGCCGGGGCTGTGAGCGGCAGCGCACACAATGGGAGGCGAATGTGTCGGAGAGAATCGCGCCGAAGACCTACCGGGATCTCCTGAAGGTGCTGCGCTCGCTGGATGAGAAGCGGCTCGGCCTTCCGGTCCTGGTGACGACCGGCATGGACGACTATGGGGAGAGCCCTTTCTACCCGGTTACCGAAATCTTCGTGGACGCGAGCGCGGAGCCGCGTGTCAGCGCGGGCGACTATGCGGGGCCCGTTCTGCTCGTAGCCGAGCAGACCCGGCCGGGCCGCGAGGAGCGCGAGGCCGAGGGGTAGGCACGTCCGGTGTCCGCTGGAGGACAGGATGGCCGGGCGATCGGTTCGCATCGCATTTTCGGGGCCATCCCTGCCTGGCAATCGCGCGGGGTGTGACCCACAATAGTGGTGCTCGACTCGGAACGGATCGTCGCCATTCACCGCGTTTGCCCAGCCCCCGGCCCCTTCCCGGACCGCTCCGAAGCAACGCACAGACGTTTCACAAAATCGCAAGCCCCGTCCGCGCTGCTCCGTCGCTCGGGAAGGGGTGACCGGAAGCCTCGTGCGACCGGCGGTTGATCGAGCCGCTGAAGTAGGAGCCAAGGCCGATGATCCGCCGGTCTTATCACAAATGCGAGTCGCACCC
>JBBRJW010000696.1:0-2352 GCA_038218705.1 Chthonomonadales bacterium
GCCCTGATCGAACAGGCTATCGTTCCGCTGTTGACGAGGCTGAAGGTGACCAAAAGAAAGCCACCACCCAGGCAACTGTGCGAAGGCCGTCGGAGCCGGGAGATGCAACGTGACAAAGCTGCGAAACTGGGGATAACTACAGGCAAGAGAGGCCTAACCTAGCGCGTATGGGGGCCGGGGGTTGGGCAAACGCGGTGAATGGCGACGATCCGTTCCGAGTCGAGCACCACTATTGTGGGTCACACCCTGCCCTTCGTGATCAGTACCGGTCATCCCCGGCACTGCCCGGGGGAAGGGCCGAAGCGCGAGCGATTCTCAGGGGGAATCCTCCGAAGTCGCGCCCCTATGCAGGATGCGGACCGATTCGAAGTGAACAGGCAGGCGGGCCAGGAAATTCGCGGTGACCAGGGAGACGCTCAATGATGACCTTTAGTCGGCCGGGCTCTGGAGAGTCGGGATTCCTCTGGCGAGCCTGTCAACGGTTTCTGTTCGGAATGTCCGCGGCGATCCTGCTGAGCTCCGCGCGCCAGGCAGCAGCCGGGCCGCCCTTCTTAACGGATGACCCCGTCCCGGTGGACCTCCATCACTGGGAAGTGTACCTCGCATCCCAATTCGCCTCCGGGCGAGACGGAACATCGGCGACCGCGCCGCACATCGAAGTGAACTACGGTCTCGCGCGGAACGTACAGGTTCACACCATCGTTCCAATGGCGTACAGCAAGCCAACCGGGATGGCCGGGCTCTGGGGCCCCGGCGATATCGAGCTAGGTGTTAAGTTTCGGTTCCTGGAGGAGAGCAAGACCAGGCCACAGGTGGGCATCTTCCCCCTCCTGGAGGTACCGACCGGCGACGACCAGCGTGGACTGGGGAGCGGCCAGGCTCAGGTGTTCCTGCCAGTATGGCTCCAGAAGAGCTGGGGATCGTGGACATCCTACGGTGGCGGAGGGTACTGGGTTCATCCCGGTCCCGGCAATCGCGACTACTGGTTCGGAGGCTGGCTGCTGCAGAAGAGCATCACGAAGCGGCTGGCTGTTGGCGGCGAGCTCTTCGCCAGCTCATCGCCAGCAGTAGGAGCAGATGGCCGTTCCGGGTTCAACCTCGGCCTCATGTACGATATTGACGAGTCCCACCATCTGCTCGTCTCGGCCGGGGCGGATCTTCACGCGCCGGATCACGGGCTCGTCTATGCAGCGTACCAGTGGACTTTCGGCCCGCACGACGCGGCTTCAACGCCGGATGCGCCATCGTCGGCCGATACCCGGTAAGCGCCCAACGATGCAATCAGGGAGGTTGAACAATGGATGAACGCTGGCGTCGGACCCTCATCGGGCTGCTGCTCTGTGTAATCTCAGCCTCCGCAGTGGGAGCGCGCGGGGATGCGGCCGGCGACCGGCGCCGCGCGCTCCTTGCGCCCGTGCGGCGCGTACTGGTGATTCCGCCCTACTTTGCAACGGACACGCGGCAGCGAGGCGCCCCTGCGGCCACCCGCAGCGCAGGGGCGAGCGCCGATAAGGTCGCAGCCTACGCGGGCCAGCTCGAGCGACTTGAAGTGTACGCGCGCGGGTGGCTCCCCGGGCGACTGGCGGTACGAACGAACTGGCAGCTGATCCCCGCTTCCGAAGTGGAGGCGGCGCTGAAGGCGCGGAAGCTCACTCTGGCTGGCCTCTTCAAGGGGACCGGACGCATGCAGGGCTCTCGCTTCCCGCAGCCGGACCCCGCGGCCGTCCACGAGCTCGCGACGGCTCTGCACGCGGATGCGGCGCTTCTCACCGCCATGGACGAGCCGCGCCGCGCCAACGGCCACTACCTCTTCGATCCGCTGATGGGTCTCGGTTACGACGCTCCAAAGGTGAGTGCGCGCGTCGGCTGCTATCTGCTCATGGCCGATGGCGCAGAAGCGCTGCACAGCTATGTGGAGGTCTTTCACCCTCTCAGCAGGCTGGGCGGCAAGGAGTTTCTGATGGCCGATTGGGAGGAGGCGGAGGAGCAGTGGATCGAGAGCTTTCTCGACGAGCTGACTCGCTACACGCCGCCCGTTCCGGCCTCCCCGCCCGCAGGAAGTCGCGGCAGCGAGACCACCTCGAGCGTCGCCCCGCCGCCCGCCTGAAGCCGGGCGCCCCGGCCTCGGTGCACATGCCGGGCATAGCCGAGCGCGATCAGCCCGTGCTCTCCCGGCGCGGGCGCGACGCTTGTGATGTGCCCGATGGCGCGCTCATCCCCCGCGAACAGCCGATCGCCGGGACTCACCGTCCCCTGCGTCACGCGAAATCCTGTCAGCGCGCGGTTAGTGTGCCCGCGTGATTCGATCCGCGCGATGATCTCCTGGCCCACGTAGCAGCCCTTGGTGAAGCT
>JBBRJW010000697.1:0-2347 GCA_038218705.1 Chthonomonadales bacterium
CGAACCGGCCAAAGTTAACGTTGGGCGCGTAGGCAATGTTCTGCGGCGGGACACCCGGGGTCTGGACGACGAGGGGTCCGTACTGGACGCCCAGAAATCCTGCACTGAGCGAAGGACCGCTAATGCTCACGAAGTTCGGCAGGTCGAAGTTTGGATCGCCAAGCTCCTCGGACACCCACCCGCCCAGGGACGGGTGAGTGATCGTCGGGTTCGGAGTATAGCCTGTGTGCATCAGGTACTGGGCGCGCTGGTGGTTGCCCTCTTTGCTCAACATACCCCGGATGATAGCGAGGTGATTCGCTACATCAGCAATCTGGGGCAGGTGCTCCGAGATCTCAACGCCCTCGGCCCGGGTCTTGATGCTCTTGAGAGGACCGCCGGTCGCCGCACCGGGTTTTGGATCCCAGGTGTCGATATGGCTCGGACCACCGTTCATCCAGAGCAGAATGCACGCCTTGGGCTTTTTCACAGGCACGGCCGCCGCCCTTGCCGCCCGGGGATCCAGCCACTGAGCCATCATCAGGCTCAGCATGCCGCCCACGCCCACCTTGAGAAAGCCGCGGCGATCCGGGGCGGTGAACGAATCCACGGGGCCTGGACACGTGCCGCCATTGGCCTCGCGCTCCAGCTCCTCCTGCTGATCCTCCAACTGCTCCATCTCGTCCGTTGAAAGTCTGTTATTCGTGCTCATGGTCGATCCCCCATCAGGCAAAACTATATCAGTGGTTGAATATGAACTCGCTCGAATTGAGCAGGGCCCAGAAGAGGTCCTCATAGGCCTGACTCCGGGGAGTCGCCCCTGCCAATGCCAGCCGCGCTCCGGCGCGAGCCAGCGGGTCAAAGTCCCGCCCGGGCGCGCCTTTACGCTTGCCACCAGCCCTTCGGGGCTGAGCCGGTAGGGAAGGCTGAGAAGCGCCGTCGTCGGTTACGACATCTCGCCGGCTGCCCAGGAACGAAGTCCACCGGGCAATCTCAGCAGCGCTCGGTTTGCGCGAGAGCGTGCGGAGGTAGAGCGCTTCTATCTTCTCCGAATCGCTTCCCGGCATCGCCATCGCGTCCGCCAGCGCGGTACCCGGAATCGGCGTCACAGCCCGGTTCAGCAACCCGCCGTTCAGCAGCAGCAGGGCCTGGGGAATGGTTCCCTCAAAATCCTTCTGCTCGAACTCCTCGTCCACGTCGAAGAGGAACTGGAACTGGCGGCCAATCTGCATCTTGATGTTATCAATGTTCCCGCCGGAGATCTTCTCCAGCACGGGGTTGATTCCCGTGGCCTGAACGAGCGAATCAACCAGCTCATCCGGAACCATCGGCTTGAGCCGGAACTTCGCCCACAGAGTGTTCCCCGGGTCCAGCTTCGGCGTAGGCGACGAGGAGAGCTGGTACACCTCACTGGCGCAGATCAGCCGAATCAGGTGCTTCAGGTCATATCCATTCTGTACAAAGTCCGCGCTCAGGGCGTTCAAGAGATTCGGCATCACTGTCGGATTTGACTTCCGGAAATCGTCGATCGGCTCTACGAACCCGCGGCCGAGGAAGTGCGACCAGAGCCGGTTCACAATTGCCGGCGCAAACCACGGGTTGTCCGGCGAGGTCATCCAGGTGGCCAGCGCCTGCCTCCGATTACCGACATCCGCAAAGCTCGTTCCATCCAGCGCGGTCGGCTCGGCGTTTCGGTACTCCGCAAGCTTCGCCTGCTTCTCTTTCGCCGCCGCCTTCGCGGGAGCTCGGCGAGCAGCCGGCCGATCGATGTCCTGCAGAATCACCCGATAGTCCCTGTTCGTCTTGTCGCGGGCCGCGACAGGATCCACCGGGCGCTCGCGCGTAGAGACGAAGCAGGCGGTAAAGCTGCGAAAGTCTGTCTGCTTCCACTTCTCGGTCTTGTGGTCATGGCACTGAGCGCACTGTATCTGTACGCCGAGGAAGATCTTAGAGGCGGTGCCAGAGAGATCTTCCGGGCGACCATTGTAGTTGATGACCCAGTTTGTCGCCCCGTTTATCGTCTGCGGGGAGGATGCGGTATCTACTGCGCCTTTGAACAGGCCGGTCTTCCGGTCGTAGCTGCCACTGCTGTTCTGGCCGCTTGCGGAGATGAGGTCGTAAACAAACTTGTTCCAGGGAGCGTTAGCGTCGAACTCGGAGTGCAGCCACTCCTTGAACGCTCCCCGATCGACCTGCCGGATCTTCTGCACGTGTCCGAGCAGAGTGTCGTCCCAATAGGCGGTCCAGTTTTCCGCGTAGCGCGGGCTGTCGAGGAGCGTATCCACGGCCTTCGCGCGCTTGTTGGGTGAGCGATCTGCCAGAAAATCCGTAACCACGTCGGGCGGCGGGATCACTCCCGCGATGTCGA
>JBBRJW010000698.1:0-2344 GCA_038218705.1 Chthonomonadales bacterium
TCTCCCTGCCCGGGGGAAGCGGCCTCACGGGCGCTTCTATAAGCGGCGATGAGAGCGTCGGCTCGACCTCAACCTCCGGTCGCCTCGACAGCTCTGCGCCACTGCGAGAGCGCGCGGCGGACCTGCGCTGGCTGCGAGCCATGCGAGTTACCCCGGAAGATCCTTCCGGCGACGAGGTGGAGGGCGATACGGGGGATGACGGCGCGGCTGTGCAGAAGCCGGAGGACCCCGCCCCGGCCCCCCCCGGGCCCACGGATCCCAATCCGGTCCCTCCGGCTCCCCCAAAGAAGAAGGGCGGGAAGAAGAGCGCCGATAAGCACAGCAAGTCCGACTCCAGCAAGGCGGGTGAAACACCCGCCATCGAGTTGCCCGTGACAAGCGCCACGCCACGTGTCGATGTGGTGAAGCCCGCTGTACCGGATATCAGCAATGACAAACCCGTGGGGAGGCCGCTGCAGGTTTGGAAGCAGACCGCCCGCACAGAGTTCGCCGCGGGCCGATTCGCCGGATCGAGCGTCAGTGCGGCGGGCGACCTCCGAATTGCGCCCGCGCTGCGCAGGTTTGCCACCACGGCCGAGACCTATATCTGGGCACTCGCGCCCGATGCAGCCGGCAACCTCTACGCGGGAACCGGAACTGGCGGCAGAATCTACCGCTTCGACCCGCAGGGCAAAGCTACCCTGCTTGCAACGCTCCCGGTTGGAGCCGTGCAGACCCTAATTGTCGCACACGATGGCTCGCTCTGGGCAGGCAGCGGAACGAAGGGGAGTCTCTACCACGTCCAGGCGAGTGGGGAGTTCAAGCTTGTTCGCACCCTGCCGGAGAAGTACATTCTCGGGCTGGCCGAGGGACACGATGGCGCGCTCTACATTGCGCCCGGCGGAGGTGGCACCGTCTATCGACTGCCGGCCGCGGATCAGGCGAGTGGCGACCCAAACAGTGCGCCGCCCGCATTCGTACACACGCAGGCCGATCACATCATGGCGCTGGTGCTCGACGACAAGGACAACCTCACCGTTGGCACCGGCAACGATGGCATTGTCTACCGCGTCACGCCAGATGGCCGCTCCAGCGTGCTCTACGATGCGAAGGAGAACGCGATTACGGGCCTGGCCCTGGGACCGGGGGGAGTAGTTTACGCCGCCACCGGCCCGCGCGGCATCCTCTATCGGATCACGCCCGATGGGCAAGCCACCATACTGTTCGACCGGGCCGCGAACTTCTTTACGGGGCTCAAGGCCGCAGCCGACGGATCACTTTTCGCGAGCTCAGTCAACGGCGTCTACCACATCTACCCGTCGGCCATCCCCGATCAGACCGTGGTGCTTCCGCTCGATAATCCGCGCGACGTGGATTTCCTCACCCTTGCGGTGATGCCGAACGGCTCCGTGGCGGCGGGAACCGGCAACATCGGTGAGATCTACACATCGGGACCAGAGGTGGCCGCATCGCAGGCCGGCACCTTCACATCGGTTGCGCACGATGCGAAACTGAGCTCCCATTGGGGCACGTTCCGCTGGGAGGGCACCGCACCATCCGGCAGCCGGGTATTCGCGGAGACGCGCACCGGCAACGTGGCCGAGCCCGACACCACCTGGTCGGCCTGGGCGCCTGTTCGATCGCGCGAGGGCGCAAATGAGGGGCCGATCTTGAGCCCCGCAGCGCGCTTTATACAGTATCGCCTCACGCTGAGCCCGGGCTCGACGCCCGGCGCCGCCCCCACGGTGCGAGAGATCGCGATCAACTACCTGCCGCGCAACCAGTCTCCCCGCGTCACTTTCCTCTCACCGATGGGCGGCGAGCGCTGGTCGAAGATTCAGACCGTGCGGTGGAGCGGGAACGACCCGGATAGCGACACGCTCACTTATGAGCTGGTCTACTCGTCGGATAGCGTCCACTGGAAGCCACTGCCGGCGGCCCCGGCGAAACCCGTCACCCCGTCCAGTCCGACGGTGACGGCTGAGAGCGCCATTACGCCTTCCGCCGGCGCTCACGTAGTGAATGCCACGGTCACCAGTACGACGGACCGAATGACCCTCACAGAGTTCCAGAAACGGCTCGACGCTTCGTCGCTGCCGCAGGCGGCGAAGAACGCCATGCTCGCCAGCTTCCAGGAGCGGCAAGCGCGATCAGATGCTCCCTCGGCGCCTTCGTCAGAGCCAGGCAAGATCAGCTCGCGCGACACGTCGCGGCCGCTCGACACCACCACACTGCCGGACGGAACCTACTGGCTGCGCGTTACGGCGAGCGACGCGCTCTCCAATCCCTCCGACCCATTGACGGCGCAGGCGACATCTGAGCCATTCGTCATCGTCAACGCGCTGCCGGTGATCGCGCTGGGAAA
>JBBRJW010000699.1:0-2331 GCA_038218705.1 Chthonomonadales bacterium
CCGAAAGCCGGATGAAGTCCGCGGTTACGCCCGTGGTCGCCTGCTCGGCCTCGCTGAGCTGCTGATGCGTGGTGGAGGCCGGGTGGATCGCCAGCGACTTTGCGTCGCCGATGTTCGCAAGGAGCGAGAAGATCTGCAGCGAGTCGATCAGCTTACGGCCTGCGTCCGCGCCTCCCTTGATCCCGAAGCCGACCATGGCGCCAAAGTTGTCGCCGTTATGATACTTGCGCGCATTGGCGAAGCTCGGACTCTCCGGCAAACCGGGGTAGTTGACCCAGGAGACCTGCGAGTGTCCCTTCAGGAACTGTGCAACTTTCATGGCATTCTCGCTGTGCCGCTCCATGCGCAGATGGAGGGTCTCGAGGCCCTGGAGGAAGAGGAAGGCGTTAAAGGGCGAGACGCACGCGCCCATGTCGCGGAGGCCCTGCAGGCGTGCCTTCAGGACGAACATCATCGAATGGAGCGGCTCGGGGAGCCCCGCCAGCACCAGGCCATGGTACGACGGATCTGGCTCTGTAAACTGCGGGAACTTGCCGCCGGCCCAATTGAACTTGCCGCTATCAACGATGATGCCGCCAATGGAGGTTCCGTGCCCACCGATGAACTTGGTGGCGGAGTGGAGAACCACGTCCGCTCCCCACTTGATCGGGTTGACCAGCGCAGGCGAGGCCATCGTGTTGTCGACAAAGAGCGGAAGCCCGTTCTCATGCGCGATCTTTGCGACGCCTTCGATGTCGAGGGTATCGAGCCTCGGGTTGCCAAGTGTCTCTGCGTAGACGAGTTTGGTTTTCGGGGTGATCGCCCTGCGGAAGTTCTCCGGGTCGGAAGGATCGACAAAGTGCGTGGTGATGCCGAGCTTCGGAAGCGTGTAGTGAAAGAGGTTGTACGTTCCGCCATAGAGTGAGGTGGAGCTCACCATCTCGTCTCCGGCGTTCAGAATGTTGAGGATAGCAAGGGTCTCGGCGGCCTGACCCGATGCGGCCGCCAGTCCGGCAACCCCGCCCTCGAGGAGCGCGACCCGCTTCTCAAATACATCCTGCGTAGGGTTCATCAGCCGGGTGTAGATGTTGCCTAGCTCAGCAAGCCCGAATAGATTTGCAGCATGCTGGGTATTATTAAACACGAAAGAGCTGGTCTGGTAGATAGGGACCGCGCGCGCGGTAGTGGTGGGGTCGGGCACCTGCCCGCCATGTACTGCGAGGGTATCGAAACGTAGTTTGCTCTCATCAAGCGCCATGGTTTTCCTCCTGCAGCCGCGTCGCCATTCCCTCAAGGAATTCCGCTCGCAAGCCGCTAACTGCCCCCAGTTTACCGCCATTCGCGGAGCAAAGTAAAGTATCTTGATTAGGTAAGTGGGGATTATTGATTTGCGCCCCGGACTTCGGCCTGAGCTCCCTCCTCTCGGGCTCCAAACAGACGGCCAAATGGATGCGTGCCCCACGGAAGGTAGTGACCAAAATGTGTATCCCTCTCGCCCGCGCCGCTGCGGGCCGCCTCGCCCGAGCCATCCTGATGGCTCTGCTGTTCGCTGTATTGGGCAGTCGTATCGCCCATGCCCATACGCTCTCCCTTACCGATGCCGGAATCAAGATCGACGCCGGCAGCATGGGCGTGTTTACGCTCGGCTATCCCGTGATCGCGGACGATAAGGGCAACGAGTCGCATAAGATAACAGAGACCCGCCTCGCCGATGGCAAAGCAACTCTCCGATATGCCGGTGGCGGCCAGGCCGTGATCTCACTCACCGGCGACCAGATCGGCCTCAGCTTCGCCGGGATGCCCGGGGATGCCGCGAAATTTCGAATGGAGATGATGGTCGACTTCAGCTTCGCCGACGGAGGCAAGTGGCAAGTCTCCGGCAAGGGACCGGTTCCCTTTCCCCGGGAGAAGGCCAGCCCTCCGTTCCTCTACCAGGGCGACGCCTCAACGATGGCGATTACCAATCTAGAAGGAAAGACTCTCGGCGTCGCGTTTGAGCCTTCGTTCGTTCAGCTTCAGGATAACCGGGAATGGGGCTGGAAAATATTCGCGTGGTACTTCCTGCACAATTTTCAGCCGGGGCAGCTGGCCTACACCGTTCAGATCTCCAGCACAGTTCCGGCAGCAGGCGCCCGCACGATAGTCGTTGACAGGTTCGGGCAGGATGCCCACCAGAGCTTTCCGGCAAAGGTAAAGGACGAGGCTGAGCTGAAAGGGGACATCGCAACGGAGGCGGCGTGGAATGCGGCGCACAAGCCTGCACCTACCGACATCTACGGCGGCGAGCCCGGCAGCGGCGCGTCACTCGGCCTGAAGAAGACCGGTTACTTCCATCCCGAAAAGAAGGGGTCG
>JBBRJW010000700.1:0-2328 GCA_038218705.1 Chthonomonadales bacterium
CAGTGGCAGACCTATGACATTCTCTTTCGCGCGGCGCGCATCGACCCTGCGTCGCACGAGGTCCTCCAGCTTCCGCGGGTGACGGTCCTTCTGAATGGAATCACTGTGCAGGACGCCCAGGAGATCTACGGCACAACCCACACTACCCGCCTCGCACCGGTCGCGGAGAACCAGTCGCCGTCGCCGCTGGCGCATCAGACCACGAAGCCCGTGCCATCCTCCGAGTTCAGCCCAACAGGCCCGCTGCGGCTCCAGTTTCACGGGAATACGGTTGCCTATCGTAATGTCTGGATCTTGCCGCTGCCAGAAGAGGGGAAGACTCACTACGACCCCCGGTGACTGCGCCGCAGGCGGTTTACGGAATGGGGAAGCCTGAAGACGCTGAGCAGGCCAGCGCCCCGGCGCGCCACCTACTCGGTCCAGGTACCCGTAGCGCCGGGCCGAGTCCGGATCGCCCGACGCGCGGGCCGCGGTCACCCGGGCAATCACGTCGGACCCGCGGAACATGCGGGCGCGCTAATCCGTCAGAGCAGGACCAGGCGAACGGGCCAGCAGAGCAGGCTCCGCATGCCTGGATCCAGAACTGTTCGGAGAGATGCAGCCGTGACAACCTCCAGGCCAGCGCCCGCCACAGAGCCAGTGCAGCCCGAACAACCCCGTCTGCAAGATCGCCCGCACGACGGAAACTCGTCCAAGGAGCCACGCAGCCAGGAACAGCCGCTCTGGCGCTGCCTTCTCGCGGAGACGTTCGGGACGTTCGCGCTCACGCTGGTCGCCGCTGGTGGCGAGGTGATCGCCGTGCTGTCACATGGCGAAGTGAGCCATTCAGCGCGAATGGTCGCGCCGGGTCTGCTGGTGATGGCCATGATTTACGCCATTGGCGACGCATCTGGAGCGCACTTTAATCCAGCGGTGACGGCGCTCTTCACGCTGCGGGGGGCCTTTCCCATTCGTCGAGCAGTGGGCTACTGGCTGACTCAGTTTGCCGGAGCCACCCTTGCAGGCTTACTGCTCCGCGCGCTGTTTGGAATGGTAAAGCGATTGGGGGCGTCGACGCCGCAGGGGGGCGTGATGCCGGCCCTGGTGATGGAGGTGGCGCTCAGCACCATCCTCTTCTGCGTGATCCTGGGGACCGCCACTCGATACAGTCTGGTCGGGCATGAAGCAGCGCTCGCGGTGGGTGGCACGATTGCGCTTTGCGGGCTTTTCGCCAGCCCCATTAGCGGCGCATCTATGAATCCTGCACGCTCGATCGGCCCGATGATCGCCGGAGATGACTTTCAAGGGGCGTGGATCTATGTCGTTGGGCCGCTTGTGGGTGCGTGCATCGCCGCGGGCCTGATGGCGCTTCTACATCCGAAGTCTGATCCCAAGGAGGGGGAGGCCGCAGAGGGCAAGCAGTAGCCCCCCAGATTGCCAGAGGGCCAGGCGATCCGGCCCTCATTGCCTATCTCCGCAAGATATGCCCGACCCCGAGCTGTTCCGCGATGGCGCGAACTATGGGTGGAAGCGTGACCCGCGGCCCAGCGAGGTGCCTGCCGAGATCACGGGCACCCGTCCCCCAAATCCTCGACCCTCGATAACCACCTCATCCCCGATGGTAACGTTTTCATCGACAATGACCCCGCTCAGGCGAACGTTCGCGCCAACTGAGACATTATCCATCAGGATAGAGTTCTCGATGCGCGAGCCCTGCCCGATCGAACCGTTTCGGCCAATGGAAGTGAGGCCATTGATCCAGGCAGTTGGGTCGATGCAGGTGCCTTCGCCGATGGCCATGCCGCCCACGGCAGTATGAACGCGCTTCCCGAGTATCGCTTGAGTCGCTTCCATAAGCTGTTCGGCACGGCCAACATCCATCCAGAAGCCGCCGGGAGCGATGCCGTAGATAGGGCCGTTCTCAGAGATAATCTTCGGGTAGATATCGCGCTCCACCGACGAGGGAGCGTTTGCCGGAATCCGATCGATGCACTCCGGGGAGAGGATGTAGAGACCGGCATTGATGAAATCCTTACCGGTGGGCATGATATCCGAGTCGATGGCGAGAGCCTTCTTCTTCTCCTCGCTCGGCTCCAGCCACTCACGAACACGGCCGTCGGGCTCGAGCAACAGTATGCCGAACGGGTGCGGACTCGGCACCTCCATCAGGGCGATTGTTGCTATGGAGGAGCGATCCGAGTGGAACTTGATGACGTCGCTCAAGTCGAAGTCTGTAAGCACATCACCGTTGAATACCGCCACGCTCTCGGAAGGAAAGAGCTCGGCTGCATTCCGAATCGCTCCACCTGTTCCGAGAGGAACCTCTTCAATCGCGTAGCGCATGCGGAC